>CAVKQP010000149.1:0-5242 GCA_963658165.1 Clostridium sp. CAG:302
ACCAATGCTCTTGAAGATCGCAAGTTTAACACCTTTAAGATGGACGCTCTGAGCTACATGAAGACCAAGACGCTTGACGGCATGATGGCACGTAGTCGTGAGTTGGGCGACACCATCCCAGACAAAACCATAGAGCGTCTGAACTATCAGGCCTATGCTATGTACACCTTTTTGAACCTCTATCTCAAGCGCCTCAGCAAAGCCGACACGGTGAAGTCGATGGCAAACGTGAAGAAGAAGTTTAAAGATGCGTCGCTCAACAACCCTTACTACAACGATGAAGATAAGGATTTGGTGAATGCCTATGTAGACAACAAGGACTTCAACACTCCCTTCTCGCTCGATACCGATTGGCTCAAGGCCCTTGACGAAGTAAGAAAGAAATAGACAATTACAAGTCACATAAATATAATATCATAAAAGAATTATGAGTAAACAAACAGAAAAAATCAAGGCACTCGTAGCCAAGCGCGAACAAGCTCGCCTTGGTGGTGGCGAGAAAGCCATCGAAAAACAGCACGCACGTGGCAAATATACCGCCCGTGAGCGCATCGACATGCTGGTAGACAAGAACAGCTTCGAGGAGTACGATATGTTCAAACTCCATCGTTGCCACAACTTCGGCATGGAAAAGAAACAATATCCCGGTGATGGCGTCGTAGCAGGATCTGCTACCATCGACGGCCGTCTCGTTTACGTATTTGCTCAAGACTTCACCGTTAACGGTGGTTCACTCTCTGAGACCATGGCACAGAAAATCTGCAAGGTCATGGATATGGCTATGACCATGGGTGCTCCCGTGATAGGCATCAACGACTCGGGTGGCGCACGCATTCAGGAAGGCATCTGTGCCCTCGCTGGCTACGGCGAAATCTTCGAGCGCAACATCCTCGCATCTGGTGTCATACCTCAGATCGCTGGCATCTTCGGCCCTTGTGCCGGTGGCGCAGTCTACTCTCCTGCCCTGCAAGACTTCATCATGATGATGGAGAACACTTCATATATGTTCCTCACAGGTCCGAAGGTCGTGAAGACCGTGACGGGCGAGGATATTGATGCCGAACATCTCGGTGGTGCAAGCGTACACGCTTCGAAGAGTGGTGTGACGAGCTTCACAGCGAAAACAGAAGAAGAAGCCATGGAGATGATTCGCACCTTGCTCAGCTTCCTGCCTTCGAACAACACCGAAGAGGCTCCACGTGTGGAGTGCAACGATCCTATCGACCGCATGGACGACTTGCTCAACGAGATTATACCCGATGATCCCAACAAGGCGTACGACATGTATAAGGTGATTACTGCCATCACAGACAATGGTGAGTTCTTCGAGGTTCAAAAGAAGTTCGCTAAGAACATCATCATCGGCTTTGCTCGCTTCAATGGTCAGACCGTGGGCATCGTGGCCAACCAGCCTTCTGCCTACGCTGGTGTGCTTGATGCCAATGCAAGCCGCAAGGGTGCACGCTTCGTGCGTTTCTGCGATGCCTTCAACATTCCTATCGTATCGCTTGTCGATGTGCCTGGTTTCTTGCCTGGAACAGGACAGGAATACAATGCCGTCATCCTGCACGGCGCTAAGTTGCTCTATGCCTATGGTGAGGCAACAGTGCCTAAGATCACCATTACCTTGCGCAAGAGCTATGGTGGTAGCCACATCGTGATGGGATGCAAGCAGTTGCGTTCAGACCTCAACTTTGCTTGGCCATCAGCCGAGATTGCTGTGATGGGTGCCAGCGGTGCCGTGGCTGTGCTTTGTGCCAAGGAAGCTAAGACTCACGAGAATCCGAAAGAGTTCCTCGCTGAGAAGGAAGACGAATACACTGAAATGTTCGCCAACCCCTATCAAGCAGCACAGTATGGCTACATCGACGATGTCATTGAGCCACGCAACACACGCTTCCGCATTTGCCGCGGCTTGGCACAGTTGGCCACCAAGCGTCAGAGCTTGCCTGCCAAGAAGCACGGTTGTATGCCAATGTAACCCTTTAAACATTTCAGCATGAGCAAGAATGAAGGAGCAGTGTTTGCCGCCATTGCGATGGCACTGCATGAATATAAAGGCAACAACGTACACGACAAGGAGCCGGGCATCATCACCATCAAGCCGCGCACCACTTTGTGGAATGCGCGTATGCTCCAGATGACCCAGCATCCGTAATGTTTTAACCAAAGAACAATAGAAATGAAAGAATATAAATATACTATCGACGGTCAGGAATATAAGGTCGAGATAGGCAATATAGAGGAAAACGTGGCATGCGTAACCGTCAACGGCCAGGAATATAAGGTCGAGATGGAACCCGAACAAGAACCCGAAAAGAAAAAGGTGGTGTTGGGTGCTCCTGCCGCACAAGCTGCCGAAGGTGGCGAAACGACAAGTGCTGCCAATGTGAACACAGCCAATGCACTGAAAGCTCCATTGCCGGGCGTAGTGACAGAAATCTGCGTCAACGTGGGAGACGAGGTGAAGAAGGGTGACACCGTGGTGGTACTCGAAGCCATGAAGATGGCCAATAACCTCGAAGCAGAGAAAGACGGCAAGGTGACAGCCATCTGCATCAAGCAGGGCGAAAGTGTGATGGAAGACACACCACTCGTTGTCATCGAATAAATCTCAGACCTACGCATATGATAAAAGGCAAGCCTGGAAATCTGGGCTTGCCTTTTATGGTTTGTTACACTGCCTCTAACGATGGCTTACAGTCAGATTTACGCGTGCTAAAACGTATACTTACGATGAAGAAGTGGCACTCTTAAAGTTCCTCACACTCCTTCAACCACAATGCAGAGACAGCATCGCTTGGCATACGCCAGTCTCCACGCGGCGAAAGTGACACACTTCCCACCTTTGGACCATCGGGTAAACAGGAGCGTTTGAACTGTTGGTTGAAGAAGCGACGGCAGAATGTGGTGAGCCACTTCTTGATGGTGTCATCATCATACTGCGCTGCTTCGGGATGGGAACCATCAAACGCACGCTGTGCCAGGAGAAATATCTTCTTGGGAGAGAACCCCAAACGAAGCATATAGTAGAGGAAGAAGTCGTGTAACTCATAAGGCCCCACGAGGTCTTCTGTCTTCTGCTTGATATTGCCCTGCTCGTCTGCAGGAATCAACTCGGGGCTGATGGGTGTGTCAATGATGTCGAGCAACGTATCGCGCGACTTGTTGTCTACCTCGTTCATCGCCACATGGTTCACCAAATACTTGATGAGCGTCTTGGGAATGCTGGCATTCACGCCATACATGCTCATGTGGTCGCCATTGTAGGTGGCCCATCCGAGCGCAAGTTCACTGAGGTCGCCAGTGCCGATGACAAGTCCGCCCAACTGGTTACTCAGGTCCATCAATATCTGCGTACGCTCTCGTGCTTGTGAGTTCTCATAGGTTACATCGTGGATATCGGGGTTATGCCCGATGTCTTCAAAGTGTTGCATCACGGCTGCGGAGATGTTCACTTCACGTGTAGTCACTCCTAAACTCTTCATCAAACTAAGTGCATTGGTATGCGTGCGATCCGTTGTGCCGAATCCAGGCATGGTCACACCGATAATGCCCTTGCGGTCTAGTCCGAGTTTGTCAAACGTTTTCACGCAGACAAGCAACGCCAAGGTGGAATCAAGACCGCCGCTGATGCCTACGACGACCTTGGTGGAATGCGTGTGGCTGATACGTTTGGCAAGTCCCATTACCTGAATATTGAAGATTTCATCGCACGATGCTTTCATGTCTTCCGTCTTGGGAATGAACGGATGTGGGTCGTATGAGCGTTCCAACTTAATTGGTTCGTCTTCATCAAAGCTGTCTTCAAGATGGATAATTTCGCCTTCGGCAGATGCCTTATCTTCCTGCCCATACAAACGAAGTGCTGAGGCGAAGGTCATGTTTCGGCGACGTTCGCTGCGCAGACGTTCTACATCGATTTGGGCTGTGATCAATTGAGCATCCAAGGAGAAGCGGTTGCCCTCTGCAAGGAGACGACCATTTTCATACACCATGGCATTTCCACCGTAGACTACATCTTGTGTGCTTTCTCCAAATCCGCAACTGCTATACACATAACCTGATAGTGTCCGTGCACTTTGTTGTGCTAGCAGACTCTTCAGATAGTCGTGCTTGCCAATCAGTTCGTCGGTAGCAGAAAGGTTGAGGATGATGTCGGCACCATTCAGAACCATCTTGCTGCTTGGTGGAATGGGAGACCACACATCTTCACAAATCTCAATGCCAAACTTTAAGTTATCGATCTTGAATAGTGGATCGTTTTTGTAGACGTTAATCGTGTGTGTGTAACCATCAGTGTCTATATACGTAGACACTGGGAATTCATCCTTCAACATGTCGGACGATCCAAACCAACGTTGCTCATAAAATTCGTTATAGTTAGGCAAATAGGTCTTGACAACTACGGTTGGACGGTTAAAGGGACTAAACACAATGGCGGCGTTATAGAGCGTAGCTTCTATTTCAACAGGAGCGCCGACAACAAATACCATATGATGTCGGCTAGATATACTCTCTAAACGGCCGATACCTTTCTTCACTGCGTCAATCAAAGTCGCTTGATGAAACAAATCTTGGCAACTATAACCCGATAGGCAGAGTTCAGGAAAGACCAATAACTGAACGCCCTGTTGGTCGGCTTCTTCTACGAGTCTCTCTATCTCTGCCACGTTGTAGTCCACATCGGCAACCCTTACTGATGGTATGGCTGATGCTACTTTTATGAATCCGTAGTTTTTCATCTGATTGTCACTTGTGTTGCACCATATCCGTATTCCTGAAACGAGGCATCTTGATAGGTGTATTTCTTGTATTTATAGTTTAATTCGTGAATGAGTGCATGACGGAGCACGCCTTCTCCTTTGCCGTGAATAAAGACGATTTTTTGTCCCTTCTTATTCTTGTTTTCGTCAAGTGTACGGCGGAACACATCGAGTTGATAGTTGAGTATGTCGGCTGCATTCATTCCTGCGGTGGTGTCGAGCACTGCGTCGGCATGCAAGTCTATCACCAGCACATCGTCTTTGTAAGCCGTTGGCTTCTTGGCGTGCGATTTGCTTTGGTCGGTGTTATAGCGTTTCACCAAATCCTCCGTGTTCAGTTCTGTCTTGCGAGGCTCTGTTGCTTCTGGATTGGCATACATCTCTGCCTTGAGTTGTGCCGTGTCGATGACAAGTGGACGAGTCACTTGGTCGTTCTCAACAATAGTATAAAGCAAAGCAGGTTGCTCGAAGAAAAT
>CAVKQP010000150.1:0-5235 GCA_963658165.1 Clostridium sp. CAG:302
GTGTTCGCCAAGAAGGTGGCAATAGCCATCAAGCGCGCCTTCCCCTGCACAAAGGCGACGAGGTGGAAATCAAGATTCCACGCGGCACCATCAAGCTCCGCATCGACAAGATTTCAATCGCATAAAACGTAAGGCTATGGATATTTTCTCTAAGATTGCCGCTGGCGAAATTCCCAGCTACAAGTGTGCCGAAGACGAGCAGTTCTACGCTTTCCTCGACATCAACCCATTGGTAAAGGGCCACACGCTCGTGATTCCACGCCGCGAGGTGGACTATGTGTTCGACATGGCAGACGACGAGATAGCCGCCTATCAGGTGTTCGCCAAGAAGGTGGCAATAGCCATCAAGCGCGCCTTCCCCTGCACAAAGGTGGGCATGGCAGTGCTTGGACTAGAAGTGCCACACGCCCACATCCACTTGGTGCCCATGAATTCCGAGAAAGACATGATCTTCTCCAACCCGAAACTGAAGCTCAGCGAGGAGGAATTCAAGGAAATCGCAGACAAGATTTATGCGGAGTTCAAGAAACTCTAATCAACAATAAACCGCTTGACAGAATGCATGTCAAGCGGTTTATTGGTTTTTTACTTCACCTTTATTTCTTTCAGCACCTCACCATTCATCCGCCGGACACTGATTGTGCCGTTGTCGTAGATGCCAAACGTGGGTTCGTTGCCTCCTTTAGGGAACGTGGGCGAACCGATATTGCAGACCACCCCTTGTTCGGCTTGTTCCAATTTCCACAGATGGGTGTGACCATAAACGAACACATCGTGGCGACAAGGAGGCATGGCAGACTCATTGTATTTATGTCCGTGCGTCAGGAAAAGGCGCACCCCCTCATCGACCACCAACGCATAGTCGCTCATGATGGGGAACTGGAGTAGCATTTGGTCTACCTCTGAGTCGCAGTTGCCACGCACCGCAATGATGTTTTCTCGCATTGCGTTGAGTCGCTCCACGATGCCTGCGGGGTTGATGCCTTCAGGGATGCGGTTGCGCGGACCATAGTTGATGATATCGCCCAAGATGAGCAGCATGTCGCAATGTTCCTTTTCATACACATCGAGCACTTGCTGCAGCGCAGGCAGCGAGCCGTGTATGTCTGATAAGAGTAAGTATTTCATTTCTTTTCTGTGTGTGTTTTGTCTTCTTCAGGGATTAATATTTGAATGAACTGCCACCTAAGAACTCCCTCAACAGTGAGGTGGGAGGCAACTGTTTGAACGGCAGGGGCGAGAAATAGCTCAAGAACTTGCGCAAACGGTAGGCCTCCGAATACTGATCGGAATTCTCTGGCACCAGTTCAAGAAGCGGTTCTGCCTGAGTCTTGATAACAGCCAATTCGTAGATCATGGCTGTGTTGAACATGGCATCGGCATTCTCCTGATAGGGGAAGATCCACTTGTTCTCGCCTGCTCTCACACTCGGCCACCGACGTATGGTCTCTTCTGCACTCACACCACGATACTTGTAGTCGCGAATGATGCGCCGCAGCAATCGGTTGTCTGTGGTAGGAATATAGTTGTGGGTATCAAGAAGGATGGTGGTAAGCGCCGAGGCATATACCTTAAACTTCTTGTCGTCGGGCACTTGGGCGGTCAGTTCAGGGTTAAGGGCGTGTATGCCTTCCACCACAAGTACCTCATGGGGAGCCAAGCGCAACTTTCGTCCGCTCTTTTCACTCTTGCCCGTCTTAAAGTTATATTTAGGCAATTCCACCTCTTCACCATTGAGTAAGGCATTGAGTTGAGCATTGAGCAAGGGGATGTCAAGTGCATAAAGGCTCTCGAAATCATAGTCGCCCGAAGCATCGCGCGGCGTCTTCTCGCGGTCGAGGAAATAGTCATCGAGTGAAATAGGTACGGGCCGTATGCCGTTGGTAAGCAATTGGATGGACAACCGTTTGCATGACGTGGTCTTTCCACTAGACGATGGACCTGCGATAAGTACCATCTTCACTCCCTTGCGACTGGCAATCTCATCCGTGATCTTACCCAACTTCTTCTCCTGCAACGCTTCGCACAGGTTGATGGCATCCACTGAATAGCCCATCTTAATAGCGGCATTGAGTGAGCCTACCGTACTGACGCCCAACAAATCTTGCCAACGGTGATGCTCTTGAAAGATCTCAAACATCTTGTCCTGGCGCACCAAGTCGCCCAAGCGAGAAGGATCCGTAAGCGACGGGATGCGCAGAAGCAATCCCTCGTAGTATTTCTCCAGTCCGAACAGATACAACTGCGAGGTGTTGGTCAACAATGTTCCATAGTAGTAATCCACATAGCCGTCTATATCATAATAAGTGGTATAGAGTTTGCCTGTGCTCTCCAACAACCTCACTTTCGATGTGCTGCCCCGCTCTTTAAACATCTTTATCGCCTCTTCACTGGTCGCTTCATGACGACGAACGGGTATCTTGGCGTTGATGATCTCCTGCATACGCTTGCGCAAATCTGCCACATCGCTGTCCGTCACCTTACGTCCGATGCGCAAGTCACAATAATAACCATTCGACACGGGAATGTCTATCACCACCTCACCCTGCGGAAACAAGTCGTTCACTGCCTTGCAGAGTACAAAGAACAAGGTGCGTGTATAGGTGCGTGAACCCGAAGCGGTATAGAGATCCAAGTATTCCACATCTTTGTTGTGATACACTCGGTAGTGCAATCCCTCCACCTTGTTGTTCACTTTCGCACTGATAGGTCCATATTTCATTTGGACACCGCTCACCTTATATATTTCTTCGAGCGTGGATCCAGCCTCAGCCTCAAGAACGATCCCCGTATTTTTGCATCTGATTTTAACCATCTGCTTCATAAAATATCGTTTTAGTTGTTCGTTGCAAATGTACGATTTCTACTTTTGTAGCACAAATTTTTTTGTTCATAAAAACAAAATCCCTTTTGGCGTTAAACTATTTTTTGCTATTTTTGCAACAGATTTGTATTATCTATTTCATTTTTATATGTCTATTTGGATTTTATTTAAGATCGTAGGGTCGTTAGCCTTGCTCATCTATGGGATGAAGGTGATGAGCGAAGCCCTGCAGAAGATGGCTGGTTCACAGTTGCGCCACGTCTTAGGAACAATGACAAAAAACCGTTTCACCGGGTTGCTCACGGGCATGTTCGTAACCGCCTCCGTCCAATCATCCACCGCTACGACCGTGATGACCGTGTCGTTTGTCAACGCAGGGCTCCTCACCTTGGCACAAGCCATATCAGTCATCATGGGTGCCAACATCGGAACCACACTCACTGCATGGATTATGAGCCTCGGCTTCTCGTTTGATATGGCCAACGTGGTCTTCCCTGCGTTCATCGTCGCCATCATCCTTATCTATAGAAGGAAATACCGCTATTCGGGCGATTTCTTGTTTGGTATTGCCTTTATGTTCCTCGCCCTTGCCACCCTCAGAACCACTGGCATCGAACTTGACCTCAGTCACAATGAAACGGTTCTGCATTTTTTCCGTCAGTTTGACGTAAACAGCTACCTCAGCATATTCCTTTTCTTGTTCATCGGCACCATCCTTACGTTCTGCATGCAGTCGTCTGCAGCGTTGATGGCAATCACCATGGTGCTCTGCTCCAGTGGTGTGCTGCCCATCTACTTGGGCATTGCGTTGGTCATGGGCGAGAACATCGGCACCACCATCACATCAAACCTAGCTGCGCTCACCGCCAATGTGCAGGCTCGCCGCGCCGCCATGGCACATCTAGCGTTCAACGTGTTTGGTGTAATCTGGGTCATCTGCATCTTCTATCCTTTCGTAGATATGGTTTGTAGCTTTGCCAATTACGACCCACATGCTGCACGGGGACTGGATGCCCACAAGCTATCTGTGGTGCTGGCAGCGTTTCACACCACGTTCAATGTATGCAACACGCTCATCCTCATCTGGTTCATACCACAGATAGAAAAGGTGGTGGAGACAATCATCAAGCCACGCAAGAGCAAAGACGAAGAGGACGATTTCCGTCTGCGCTTCATCAGTGCCGGCATCATGCAAACGCCTGAGCTATCCGTACTCGAAGCCCAAAAGGAAATCACCAGTTTTGCTGAGCGCATTCAACGCATGTTTGGAATGGTGCGCAACCTGCTCAACGAGAAGGATGAGACCGAATTTGTGAAGCTATTCTCGCGCATTGAGAAATACGAGAACATCTCGGACAACATGGAAATAGAAATTGCCAAATATCTCAATGAGGTGAGCGACGCCCACTTGAGCGATGACACGAAGGCAAAAATCCGTGCTATGTTGCGAGAGATCAGCGAGATAGAGAGCATCGGTGACAGTTGCTACAACATTGCACGCACCATCAACCGACGGGCGAAAGGCAAGGAAAACTTCACGGAAGACCAGTATAACCACATGCACCAGATGTTTGAACTGACAGACGATGCCCTCTCGCAAATGTACACCACACTGTCGGGAAGAAAGGATATGCTCGATGCCAACCGCTCATTCAACATCGAGAACGAAATCAACAACTATCGCAACCAACTCAAGAGTCAGAACATCAACGACATCAACGATCACAAGTACACTTACAGCATCGGTACGTTGTATATGGATGTCATCTGCGAGTGTGAGAAGTTGGGCGACTATGTGGTCAATGTAGTCGAAGCCCGCATGGGCACACGGCAACGCACAGCTTAAACAACCCATATAAATTCAGGAGTTCACAAGTTTGTGGTCCACAAACTTGTGAACTCCTCTTTTTTTATTTATCTTTGCAATCAACATCAAAGATAAGAAGCTATGGAAAAGGCATTCGTATACGGCATGTCGGTAGCAGGCAACAACTTTACCGACCGAATAGAAGAAACCAAGCGCATCAAGGCAGATTTTGAGCACGGCATTAATGTCATACTCATTTCACCTCGACGAATGGGGAAGACTTCTCTCATCAAGAAAGTAATTTCCGAGATAGACAATCCCATGATAAAGGTTGTATACATGGATGTATATGATTGCCGAAGCGAGTACGACTTTTATAATCGATTTGCAGAGGCCATTATGCGCACTATGAGCAACAAGTTGGAGCAGGTTATGGAATACATTAAAGAGTTTCTCATAAGGGTCTCTCCTAAAATCTCATTCAGTCCAGAGCCAACTTCTGAGTTTTCCCTTTCTTTAGGAATTACTCCAAAGGATTATTCACCAGAGGAAATTCTAAATCTGCCGGAGCGGATCGCCCAAGAGAAGGGAATCCGTATGGTTG
>CAVKQP010000151.1:0-5235 GCA_963658165.1 Clostridium sp. CAG:302
TCTCTGTAGCAATGTACGGGTGCGTAAGGACGATTCCCGTATTGAGGCTTATGGCGCCTTGGATGAACTGAATGCGTGGCTGGGAAAGCTATTGGCGCTCGACCGCGATGGCGAAGATTCGGAAATAATCTTGCAGACACAACGACTACTTCTTGAGGGGGCAGCAGTGCTTGCCCGCCCATCTGACCAAAAGAAAGAGAAAACCGAGCAGATGTTGTCGGTTTTTGTTCCCACACTGGAACAACGCATAGACGATATGACTTTGCAACTGCCAGAACAACACACCTTCCTGCTGCCTGGTGGAAATGTGCTTGCTGCCGAAACCCATGTAGTGCGTGTCATCTGCCGAACTGCCGAACGTCGATTGGTCGCTGCAAGCGGCGAGCACTTTGGAAGTGCCGCTCTATCGAAAATGCTCAATCGACTTAGTGATTATCTGTACGTGTTGGCTCGTCGATATTGTGCGGATGGCGGCAAGGAAGAGCAATATACACTATGAAAAAAACAATAAGCATACGTCACTTAGCTATCGGATATGGCAGCGGGAACCATCGTGTCAGCGTGATGGATGGGCTTTGCGGGGATATCTTTGCAGGAGAATTGACCTGCTTGCTCGGCCCTAATGGCGTGGGGAAGTCGACGTTGCTGAAAACTTTGGCGGCGTTTCAATCGCCGATAAGAGGGGAAGTGATGATAGACGGTCATGATCTCCATACCCTTTCTCCTCATCAGTTGGCGAAAACCATTGGTGTGGTCCTTACCGCCAGACCTGAAGTGCAGAACATGACGGTGGCAGAGATTGTAGGAATGGGACGTACACCCTACACAGGCTTTTGGGGAACCTTGAGTGCGGAAGACCATCAAGTGGTAAACGAAGCCTTGTCGATGATGAGGCTTGAACGATTGCGTAACCGCATGGTGGGAACGCTGAGCGATGGCGAATGCCAGCGTATGATGATAGCCAAAGTGTTGGCACAGCAGACTCCTGTTATTCTTCTTGATGAGCCCACAGCCTTTTTGGATTTTCCAAGTAAAGTGGAACTGATGCGATTGCTGCACCAGGTGGCACACGAAACGGGCAAAAATGTGTTTCTGTCGACACACGATGTTAGCATGGCACTGCAAATTGCCGATCGCATTTGGTTGATGCAAGCAGACGGGTTGTCCATTGGAACACCACAAGAATTGTCAGAACAGGGGGCATTGTCACGTTTTCTCGAAGGTACCGACCTACACTATGATCCTGTGAAGCACACGGTCAGCATGTGAAAAAAGAATAGGGGATAGCTACAGGATGTCCGTATTCTATAGAAGACAAACGAAAAACTAAAACTAATAAATCAATCAATGAAACAAAACAATGGCGGTAGCATAGTCTACCTGATTTCTATTGTGCTCGTAGCTGTGTTGGGCGGTTTGCTCTTTGGTTACGACACAGCGGTCATCTCGGGAGCCGAGAAAGGACTGCAGGCTTTTTTTCTTGGGGCGAAAGACTTTAACTATTCCGACAGTATTCATGGCTTTACTTGTGCAAGTGCCTTGATAGGTTGTGTAATAGGTAGCGGCATTTCGGGCTATCTTGCATCCAACTGGGGGCGTAAGCGTTCCTTAATTTTCGCTGGTGTGATGTTCTTCATCTCGGCACTAGGTTCTATGGATCCAGAATTCTTGTTCTTTAATTACGGCGAGCCTACGTGGAACTTGCTTATCGCGTTTAATATCTATCGCGTCATCGGTGGAGTGGGTGTTGGCTTGGCATCGGCCATCTGCCCAATGTATATCGCAGAAGTGGCACCATCCAACATTCGTGGCACTCTCGTGTCGTGGAACCAGTTTGCCATTATCTTCGGTCAGTTGGTCGTATATATGGTCAACTTTCTCATTCTTGGAGAACATACCAACCCGATTATCCAACAGATTGGCGAGGGACTGAATGCTGTGGCTCCCGACAGCGATCCTTGGACCATTGCCACAGGATGGCGCTATATGTTTGGAAGTGAGGCTGTTCCGGCAGGTTTGTTTGCTCTATTGATATGCTTTGTTCCCGAAACACCGCGCTATCTTGTGATGGTGAAACAAGAAGAGAAGGCTCTTCATGTGCTCAGTCGCATCAATGGTGAAACTGAAGGACGCGAAATCTTAGAGGAAATCAAGAACACCATTACCACGAAGACCGAGAAGTTGTTTACCTATGGTGTGTTGGTTATCTTTGTGGGTATCATGCTCAGCGTATTTCAACAGGCTGTAGGCATCAACGCCGTACTCTACTATGCTCCACGTATCTTTGCTGATATGGGTATGGACAAGCCGATGGTGCAGACCGTCATCATGGGTGTGGTCAACATCTCCTTTACGCTTGTAGCCGTGTTTACGGTGGAGAAACTGGGTCGCAAACCCTTGCTCATCTGGGGATCTATCGGTATGGCAATTGGTGCATTCGGTGTGGCACTCACCTTTGGTAACGCATCGATGAGTCTAGTTACCATGTTGAGCATCATGGTATATAGCGCTAGCTTCATGTTTAGTTGGGGGCCTATCTGCTGGGTGCTTATTGCCGAGATATTCCCCAACACCATTCGTGGTGCAGCGGTAGCCATCGCCGTGGCATTCCAATGGATATTCAACTGGATCGTAAGTTCTACCTTCGTACCGATGTTCAATATGAAACTTGGTTCCGATGCTAATTTCGGTCACTGGTTCACCTATGGCCTTTATGGTGTCATCTGTGTAGTAGCTGCTATCTTCGTGTGGAAATTGGTGCCCGAAACTAAGGGTAAGACTCTTGAGGATATGAGTAAGTTGTGGAAGAAAGACTAAGTGATGGTCTCTATATCTAATGGACATAAACTTTGTAAAATAAGTTAACGGTAATAAACTTGCCGACAGAAAAGGTGTATCTTTGTAGAGACAAAGATACACCTTTTTATTTATGGCATCACTCAAGGCATATTATCGTGAACAATCAGATAGCCTTTCAGACAAAATCGCTCGTCTAAAACAGCGCAACCGCTATTTCGTGGCAGGCGAAATCCTTTCGTTTCTTGTTGCAGTGTCGGTAGTCGTCCTATTTACTACACACATCGAAGAGGTGTGGATGCTATGGGGCGCGGTGGCAGCGCTGGTAATCTATGTGGTCATTCGACGTGCTGATGAGAAAAACTGTATACATATCGACATTCTCAACGCTCGACAAAGAGTTTATAAAAAAGAATTGAACTATTTGGAAGGCGACTTCCGTTGTTTTGACACAGGACTTCGTTATAGCGATTCCAACCAACCGTTTTCCTACGATTTAGACATTTTCGGTCCGCAGTCGCTTTTCAATCGCATTGACCGCACACTCACTTCGGGAGGTAGCGACTATCTCTCTTCTTGCCTGTCATCGCTTACGCTGACCCGTGATGAGACTGAGCGCCGTCGGGAAGCTGTATGGATATTGGCAGAACGCAAAGACTGGCGAGAACGCTATCTTGCCTGTGGTACAAACGAAAAGATAGATACTCATAGCGTGATCTCCGCATTCGATAAACTGAAGGTGTTGAGACTCGATGCTCTTGTCACTGCGCCTATCATGCCCTATGTGGCGTGTGGCGCACTGGGAGTACTTGTTGGCTTGTCCTTGGTGTCTGCTTTTACGTCGCTACCAACAAGTGTACCCATACTATGGGCGGCTTCCCAATTGCTCATTGTCTGCTTGTTATGTCGCAGTACATTAGGGAAAATCAGTCGCATCGTGGACGAAACGTCAGGGCAGATGGCCTCCTACGCTCACATCGTGGGCATGATGGAACGGCTGCGAGGAACGGTGGATGATTCGGATGAACTGCATACGTTGGTGGAGACTATTGCCGAAGCTGAGGCTGGGTTTACGGAATTCAGTAAGATACTGTCAAGTCTGGCCCGCTGCAATAGCTTCATGGGGCAGATACTCTATAGCATTACGTGCATGACCGTGTTTCTTATTCATCGTTTTCTGCGCTGGCACCATACCTATGCAGGGTGCATGGGAAATTGGATAGCAGCAGTAGATCACCTTGATGCTATTGTTTCAATGGCAACCTATCGTTTCAATGAACCTACTTCAATCGCTGCCGAACTGACAGACACAAAAGATGTTGTCTATGAAGCTCGTGGACTCTATCATCCCTTCTTGGGCACAAAGGCAGTGCGCAATGATTTCTCTATTCTTGACTGCAATTATTATATTGTGACGGGTGCCAACATGGCGGGAAAAAGTACCTTCCTTCGTTCGTTGGGAATCAACTATATCTTGGCACGCAATGGTATGCCTGTCTTTGCCGATCATATGAAGGTGAGCGTGTTCAGTTTATTTAGCAGTATGCGCACCACAGACGATTTGGCTCACGGTATTAGTTATTTCAATGCCGAATTGCTGCGGCTGAAACAACTCATTGCGTATTGCAAGACACAACCGCGCACCCTGATTATCCTTGATGAGATACTCAAAGGTACCAATTCACTTGATAAACTCAATGGCTCACGCCTCTTCCTTCAATATATATCCAAACTTCCCGTGAGCGGCATCATTGCCACCCACGACTTGGAACTCTCCAAGATGGAAACAGCAGAGGACGGACGTTTTCACAACTATTGTTTTGAGATCGAGTTGTCGGACCATGTGACTTATTCTTATAAAATAACACAAGGAGTGGCGCGCAACCAGAATGCTACCTTCTTGCTCAATCAAATATTGAACGAATGAAAAAGAAAACGTTATTGTTTTTGACCTTCATGGTCATTGCAGTTCTGGCACTTGTCGTGGGAGGCAGTTTTTATTTAGTAAGCTACGCATTGGTAAACCCCACAGAAAAGCGTAATGTGAAAATGCAGATGAACCGTGTGTTTGGGCAATATCCCAACTTAAAACCATGGTTGGATAGTTTGCAGCAAGCGCATGCCTTGCGTGATACGTTTGTGGTGACACCCCATGGAACGCGTCTGCATGCTCTGTTCGTGCGTGACCCGAGAGCTTGTGGTCGCACGGCAGTGCTCGTGCACGGCTATCAAGACATGTCGGTCCGCATGCTCCCCATTGCTAGCATCTATGGTCGAATGGGCTATAATGTGCTCTTGCCCGACCTGCATGGTCATGGGAAAAGTGATGGCAACGATATCCAAATGGGATGGAAAGACCGTATAGATGTGATGCTATGGATGAAAGAAGCCGAACGGATGTTTCGTGTAGATAGTTGTGCTTCGCGTATGGTGGTGCAT
>CAVKQP010000152.1:0-5208 GCA_963658165.1 Clostridium sp. CAG:302
GATACTCTCTGCCTACAAGGACAACGTGGCATTTGCCCAAGGTCCTGTCATCGAGCAGTTTGCTCCCGCAGATCAGTCGACCAGCGACTACTTCCGCATTAAGGACATCGAGAGCGTCATCTCGCTGAAAGCAGAGACCCACAACTTCCCCACTACCGTGGAGCCCTTCAACGGTGCAGCTACGGGTACGGGTGGTGAGATCCGCGACCGTATGGGTGGCGGTACGGGTTCATGGCCTATCGCTGGAACAGCTGTCTACATGACCGCTTATCCCCGCTTGGAAGGTGGTCGCGACTGGGAAAGCACCATGCCCGTGCGCAAGTGGTTGTATCAGACACCCGAGCAGATCCTCATCAAGGCATCGAACGGAGCGAGCGACTTCGGTAATAAGTTTGGCCAGCCCATCATCACAGGTTCGCTGCTCACATTCGAGCACCAAGAAGGCAACGAGAAATATGCCTACGACAAGGTGATCATGTTGGCAGGCGGCGTGGGCTACGGCACCAAGCGCGACTGTCTGAAGAAAGAGCCGCAGACGGGCAACAAGGTGGTTGTCGTGGGCGGTGATAACTATCGCATCGGTCTCGGCGGCGGTTCGGTATCGTCGGTAGACACCGGTCGCTACAGCAACGGCATCGAACTGAACGCCGTGCAGCGTGCCAACCCCGAAATGCAGAAGCGCGCTTACAACCTGGTGCGTGCCCTTGTAGAAGAAGACAACAACCCCGTGGTGTCGATCCACGACCACGGTTCTGCCGGACACCTCAACTGCTTGTCGGAGTTGGTAGAGGAATGTGGCGGTCGCATCGATATGACCAAGCTGCCCATCGGCGACAAGACACTCTCGGCAAAGGAAATCATTGCCAACGAGAGTCAGGAGCGCATGGGTCTGCTCATCGACGAGAAGCACATCGACCACGTGCGCAAGATTGCAGAGCGCGAGCGCGCACCACTCTATGTGGTGGGTGAGACCACGGGCGACGCCCACTTCTCATTCGTGCAGGGCGACGGCGTGAAGCCATTCGACCTCGACGTGGCACAGATGTTCGGTCACTCTCCGAAGACCGTGATGCGCGACGAGACCGTGGAACGCCACTATGAAGACGTTACCTATACACAAGATAAACTGACCGAATATGTGAGCCGCGTGCTCCAGTTGGAAGCCGTAGCCTGCAAAGACTGGTTGACCAACAAGGTGGACCGCTCGGTGACCGGAAAGGTGGCACGTCAGCAGTGCCAAGGCGAGATACAGTTGCCACTGAGCGACTGCGGTGTGGTAGCCCTCGACTACCGCGGCGAGAAAGGCATCGCCACCGCCCTCGGACACGCGCCACAAGCAGGACTGGCATCGCCCGAAGCAGGATCGGTGCTCTCTGTGGCTGAGTCGCTGACCAACATCGTATGGGCACCGCTCGCCGATGGCATGGAAAGCTTGTCGCTCTCTGCCAACTGGATGTGGCCCTGCCGCTCGCAGAAGGGTGAAGACGCGCGTCTCTACAGTGCAGTGAAAGCGCTGAGCGACTTCTGCTGCGCCATCCACGTGAACGTGCCTACCGGCAAAGACTCCCTGTCATTGTCGCAGCAATATCCCAACGGCGAGAAGATCATCGCTCCCGGAACGGTCATCGTGACCAGCGGCGGCGAGGTGTCTGACATCAAGAAGGTGGTATCGCCCGTATTGGTGAACGACAAGAACTCATCGCTCTACCACATAGACTTCAGCAACGACGAGTTGCGCCTCGGTGGTAGTGCCTTTGCACAGAGCCTCGGCAAGGTGGGCGACGACGTGCCTACCGTGACCGACCCAGAATACTTCGTCGACTGCTTCAATGCCGTTCAGGAACTCGTGAAGAAAGGATGGATCATGGCAGGTCACGACATCAGTGCTGGTGGTCTGATCACCTGTCTGCTCGAAATGTGCTTTGCCAACACCAAGGGTGGTATGCACATCAACCTGCACGACATCGCCTCTGACGATCTCGTGAAGATATTGATGGCAGAGAACCCTGGCGTAGTCATCCAGGTGGCAGACAGCCACAAGGAAGAGTTCAAAGCGTTTATGGAAGAGCAAGGTTTGGCATATGCCAAGATCGGCTACCCTACCCCCGACACACGCACCATCGTGGTGAAGAAGGACGACATCGAGCAGAGCTTCGACATCGACAGCCTGCGCGACACTTGGTATAAGACCTCTTATGAGCTCGACCAGAAACAGAGCCAGAACGGATGCGCCAAGAAGCGCTACACCAACTATAAGAAGCAGCCCGTGGAGATGAAGTTTAACGACACCTTCCGTGGCACACTGGCACAGTTTGGTCTCTCTGCAGACCGTCGCACACCATCGGGCATCAAGGCAGCCATCATCCGCGAGAAGGGAACCAACGGTGAACGCGAGATGGCATACACCCTCTATCTGGCAGGCTTCGACGTGAAAGACGTGATGATGACCGACCTCATCAGCGGTCGCGAGACCCTCGAAGACGTGAACATGATCGTGTTCTGCGGTGGCTTCTCCAACAGCGACGTGCTCGGATCGGCCAAGGGATGGGCAGGAGCCTTCCTCTTCAACCCGAAAGCCAAGGAAGCCCTCGACAAGTTCTACGCCCGCAAGGACACCCTCAGCCTCGGCATCTGCAACGGTTGCCAGCTGATGATCGAACTGAACCTCATCAACCCTGAGCACCAGCACCGCACCCACATGCGCCCGAACAACTCGAAGAAGTTTGAGAGTGCATTCCTCGGACTGAGCATTCCACGCAACGAGAGCGTGATGCTCCGCACCCTGAGCGGCAACAAGCTCGGCATCTGGGTGGCTCACGGAGAAGGACGCTTCTATCTGCCCGAAGCAGAAGACCACTACAACGTGGTAGCAAAATACAACTACGCTGAATATCCCGGCAACCCGAACGGCTCGGACTACAACGTGGCAGCCATCTGCTCCAAGGACGGACGCCACCTCGCCATGATGCCCCACCCCGAACGTGCCATCTTCCCATGGCAGTGCGGATGGTATCCCGGCGACCGACGCAACGAGGAAATCACCCCGTGGATCGAGGCGTTTGTCAATGCACGCAAGTGGATTGAAGAACACAAATAATGTATGGACGACTTCTATAAAAGTAGTTTCAAGACATTCCTGAAGATTGGCGCATTCACCCTTGGGGGTGGATACGCCATGATTCCTATTATAGAGGCTGAGGTGGTAGACAAGCACAAGTGGCTCAGCCAGGAGGAGTTTGCCGACATCATAGCCGTGGCACAGAGTTGTCCGGGCGCACTCGCCATCAACATGAGCGTGTTCATAGGCTATCGACTCAAGCGACTTCCGGGCGCTGTGTGCACCTGCGCAGCCACTGCCTTGCCTTCGTTTATCACCATCCTCCTCATCGCCATCTTCTTCCATCAGTTTCAAGATGTGCCATGGGTGGCAGCGATGTTCAACGGCATAAGGCCCGCCGTGGTGGCGCTGATAGCCGTGCCCACGTTCAACCTCGCCAAGAGTGCGAAGATCAGCCTGTCCACCTGCTGGATACCCATCGTCAGTACGCTCGCCATCTGGGCGATGCACGTCAACCCCGTCTATATCATCCTTGCCGCAGGCATAGGCGGTTTTCTCTACGGCAAACTCATCAAACCGACCGAACCATGATATTCCTGCAACTCTTCATCACCTTCTTTGAGATAGGCATCTTCGGGTTCGGAGGCGGCTATGGCATCCTCTCGCTCATCCAGACAGAGACGGTCATCAACCACCACTGGATGACGTCGGCAGAGATAGCCAACATCGCCGCCATCAGTCAGATGACGCCCGGTCCCATTGCCATCAATGCCGCCACCTATTGCGGCTACACCGCCGTACACAATGCCGGCATGGGCACAGGCATGGCAATATTGGGCAGCACCATTGCCACGTTGGCACTCATCCTGCCCTCGCTCATCCTGATGATACTCATCGCCAAGGTGCTGATGCGCTACATGAATACTCCGATTGTGCAGAGCATCTTCTTCGTGTTGCGCCTTGCCGTGGTCGGTCTTCTAGCCGCCGCTACCCTACTGCTCTGCACCCCTGAGAACTTCAATACGCCCTCCGTCAGTCCGTGGCACTTCTGGATTAGCGTCGCGCTCTTCATCGCCAGTTTTGTGGGCACCAAGTGGGTGAAAGTGAACCCCATCCACATGATCCTCTTTGCCGCCTTCGCCGGCTTGCTGCTGTTGTATTGATATAACAAAGCAAAAAAGTATTTCAACTTCTGAAGAAATAGACAAATAGAATGTATGGCATTACCAATAAATATAGAAAAGCTTCTTAGCGGGTGTGCACTAGAAAGCAACCAACTAGAATACAAGGAAGGTTGGAACCCTGATGCAATATACCGTAGTATCTGCGCCTTTGCCAACGATTTCGAGGACACAGGTGGTGGTTATATTATAGTGGGAGTAAAGGAAGAACAAGGACATGCTGTTCGCCCTGTATTGGGAGTGGATCACGATTCTATTGAAAAGATAGAGAAGGATATGGTCAACTATAACAACCTCATCCGTCCCTACTATCAACCTCGTCTTTTCATTGAAGAGGTTGATGGTAAAACCATTCTTGTCATCAAAGTGACAGCCGGAGAACGCCGTCCTTATAAAGTACCAGACCGTATAACAGCAAAACAAAAGGACTTCAACTATTATATCCGCTATAACAGTAGCAGCATCGTGCCCAAGGACGAGTATGAGCGTGAGTTGATCAACTTAGCCAATCGCACACCATTTGATGATAGAGGCAATAACCAAATAAGTCTTCGAGATATTTCAACTACTCTATTAAGGGACTTTCTTGTGGAAGTAGGTAGCGACTTGGCAGACCAAGACCTATCTGGTGATAACCTAAAAATGGTTCTCACCCAAATGGACTTGCTGGAAATAACGCCAGAAGGCTTCAAGATCAAGAATGTGGCGGCAATGATGTTTTGTGATCACCCCGAGAAGTTCTTTAAAATGACACAAGTAGAGATTGTGATATTCCCAAAGGGTAGATTGAAGGACCCTGATAATATGATAGAGGTTTCACCTATTAAAGGGTGTGTACCTAAGATGATTCGCGACACTATGAATTATCTAAAGACAAATATCATTCAAAAGAAAATCCATAAGCCAAAGGATACAGAGCGTTCTGTTGTGACATACAATTATCCTTACCAAGCATTGGAAGAAGCTGTC
>CAVKQP010000153.1:0-5198 GCA_963658165.1 Clostridium sp. CAG:302
CACTTGGAAAGCCTTCGGGGTTACCGTTACCTCTCTAATTTCCTGAACCTTTTCTTCCAACGCGACCTTCATACCCTGTTTGAATTTCCCAACAGGTAAATTATATTTTGCAAAGCCCACACAAACAAAAGACAAATTCGCAGCCTCCTTCCCCTCAGGAGTAACAACTGTAAAATGTCCTTGTTTATCCGTTTTGGCGAACTTAACAATTTTACCTTTTGCATCAAGAACCATCACAGAAACTGAAGTTAATGATTTTCCTATTTTATTAACTACAGTTCCTGAGAATGAAGATTGTGCCAATACGGAAGAACTTAGTAGCAACAAGAATAAAATCAAAAAAGAATGTTTCATTCTATTTTCTCGTCAAAATATTCAATCGGATAGGCTGTGTATGGTTCAATATGGAAGTGACGTTTTTCTTCCTCGGTGAAGTATGCTAAACGTCCCAAATCTATTTCATATTTTGTCGGATTTTTCGCACGAGTCATAATTTCCTTATAAACTTGTTCGGGGGAACTTTTCTTCAAACCAGTTGTACTTACCTTTATTGCCTTTCCATCTCCTTTTTTAATTTCAATCGCTTCAAAAGAATATTGCTTTTTGTCGTCTATTGCTTTCAAAATAAGACCAGGCAGTCCTCCAAGCTTCCATGGTCCAAACGAGTAAGGCAAATCGATTGAGAACCATACAGTCCAAGTCCTACCCCGGAAAGATGTACGCGCTTTCTGGCATTCATACCCACAAACTACGGAATCAGAATCGAGTATCTGCCAATCAAAATCAGGCAACGGTTCAATGTAATAAAATCTATTCGAAGACACAGCTGCCTTACATGTCATTTGCCCTTCTGGAATTCCTTGAAAAAGATCGTTTTGATCAGCCCCAATCCTTACCACATTTTCATCATCAGATCCTAGTCTATGTGCCCGTGATGTAATACTATGACAACGTGAACACTTTTCACCTACATATAACAACTGAGCAATTTCATCACAAGGGTGAGGCCATCCACTCTGCGCCACAAAAAGTTGGGAATATTCGACCGTTAGTAAAGTCTTATTACCTAAAGATTGCCCTTGGGCTATGCCACAAGTTACTAAAGACAGAACTATAAATGTAATAATTTGTTTCATGCCCATTGCTTTACAGCTAATTCAACTAATATATAATCAACGTCAGTTCCACCAAAACGCCTTGAAATATAATACCTCACATCAGTGTCTCCTTCCAAAGATTCACATTCAGAATCATATTCTAACACAGTACTACTACCTATCTTAATACATTTTTTCAATAGTCCATAATCAATGATTATATTCGAATAACGTTCCACATACTTGTTCCCATTTTTATATCGAACTGTCACTGCAGCCCACCCTGTGTAGCTATGCCCTTTCACCACTCGTGTTCCTGAAAGAATTTGCACGTTAGTCTGAGTTGAGTTATTTGCATTAGATGACGAATTTACGATCGTCGGTTTTAAACACATTTGATTTTCCGCTTTTACAGAAACGTCACACGACAACAATGCAATTAGCACTAGACCGAAATAAAAATTAAACTTACACATAAACATATTTTATATAACATTAATTTGGGGCAAAAGTATAAAACATTCTATAGTCACACAACATTTTTCAATGAAATCATACAAAATTTAACAATAAACAATATAACATCTCTCATTTGAAGTGACAAACTATAAAAAACAAAATCATTCATTTCATATTTCACTCGTTTGCACTACCTTTGCACCCGATTAGCAACACAAAAAAATGAATATAGAAGCAATCACCACACAGATGATCGTGCTATTCATCATCGTAATAGCCGGATTCATCGCACACAAATGTAAACTGATGGGCGGCGACTTCGACCGCAAACTATCTAATTTCGTCATTCAGATTTCCTGTCCATGTCTGATTGTGGCATCAACCATGGGCGACACCATGCCAGACCGCAGCCTCATCATACCGCTACTCGTTCTTGGCTCACTCACCTACGTATTTCTCATTCTTGCAGCCACCTATCTGCCACGTCTCATGCCCGTAAAACAGGAAGAACGAGGCATGTATAGTTTTATGATTGCCTATGCGAATGTGGGATTCATCGGTTATCCAATCGTGACCGCTATCTTTGGCAGCAGCGCTGTCTTCTACGCTTGCATCCTCAACGTGCCCAACACCCTTACAATATTCGTTTGGGGAGTACTCTTCGTTACGGGAACAAAGGCAGGAAAGTTTAATTGGTCACTACTCTACTCATCACCAATGATTGCTACCTATTTGAGCATCTTCATCGTTACTCTCGGTTGGAAAGCCCCTACATTCATCAGTCAGCCGTTTACCCTTCTCGGCAACATGACAGTCCCTGCTGCCCTTCTCGTCATCGGATCAAGCATTGCAGGCATACCCATGCGAAGAATGCTCGGCAATTGGGGAACCTATATGGTATGTGCCATTAGATTGTTTGTCATGCCTGTAAGCATTCTATTTCTCGCCCGTTTGGCTGGAGTAGACCGCACAGCAGCAGGCATCAATGCCGTATTGGCAGGCATGCCTGTAGCCTCATTCGGAACCATGTTTTGTCTGAAATACGGCAAGGACGAAACAATCATGTCACAAGGCACATTTTGGTCTACCCTACTGTCAGTCATCAGCATTCCGTTGCTCGCCTTATTGCTCTGATAGCACTTCAAGCATCGGGTCCAACAACATACGCCATAATCGCCAAACAAAAGAAAAGCAAGGGCTGTCTATAAGTTTGGCGATTTTTTATTTTGCATTATCCTTGAAATATCGTACATTTGCACATCTTAGTATGCATATAGCAGACACTAATTCGTCTGTATGCGAAAAACATCAACGGCATGAAAGACTTTTTTAAATTCACCCTCGCCACACTTATCGGTTTGTTTCTCTTTACGATTATCGCAGGAGGATTTGCAACAATAAGTCTTGTAGGCATGATTATGTCGGCAAATTCGACAACTACAGTAAAAGACAATTCCGTGTTGGTTATTAACCTATCGGGTGTTTTGCAAGAGCGTAGTCAAGACGATGCATTCGGTACACTTTTGGGCAATGCTCACGCTACCACTGGCCTCGACGATATGCTCAAAGCCATCAAGAAAGCGAAAGACGAAGACAAAATAAAAGGCATCTACATAGAAGCTGGTCTTTTTAGTGCAGACTCTTATGCCTCCATGCAAGCCCTACGCAATGCGCTGCTCGACTTCAAGAAAAGTGGCAAATGGGTTATCGCATATGCCGACACCTATACGCAAGGCACCTATTACATCTCTTCAGTAGCCGACGAGGTGCTACTGAACCCTGAAGGGCAGATAGACTGGCACGGCATTGCCTCGCAGCCCATCCTGTTGAAAGACATGCTTGCCAAGGTGGGAGTCAAAGTTCAACTGGCAAAAGTAGGAGCTTACAAGAGTGCACCTGAGATGTTCACCGCTGACAAGATGAGTGATGCCAACCGCGAACAGGTGCAGGTTTATATCAATGGCCTGTGGAAGAATGTAGTTGACGCGGTGTCGGAAAGTAGGAAAGTGAGCACCCAAAAGCTCAATGAATACGCAGACAAGCTGATTACCTTTGAAAATCCAAGCAAGTATGTCAGCATGAAGTTGGTCGATAAACTTCTTTATACAGATGAAGTGAAAGGCGAAATACAAAAGAAGCTGCATGTGGAAGGTGACCAAGACATTAACCAAATCAGCATAAGCGACCTATTGGCAAATGCTGAGTATAGTGATAATGGCGAAGAAATTGCCGTATACTATGCTGTAGGCGATGTGGTGAGCGGCAATATGGGCGGAGGAATCACTGCAAGCGACAACGTGATAGATGCACAAACGGTGTGCAAAGATTTAGAGAAGTTGAAAGATGACGAGCATGTGAAAGCCGTCGTCCTTCGCATTAATACCGGTGGAGGTAGTGCATATGCATCAGAACAGATCTGGCATTCCCTTAAGTTGCTTAAAGCGAAGAAACCCGTGGTCGTTTCGATGGGCGGCATGACAGCCTCCGGAGGTTACTACATCAGCAGCATTGCCAACTGGCTCGTGGCAGAACCAACCACATTGACAGGCAGCATTGGCATCTTCGGTATGTTTCCCGACATGAGCGGACTGCTCACAGAGAAACTTGGCGTGAAATTTGACGAGGTGAAGACCAATCGTAATGCAGGATTCGGTACCCCAGCACGTCCTTTCAACGAAGAAGAGATGTCTTATCTTAACGCTTACATCGATCGTGGATATAAACTATTCCGCAGTCGCGTGGCAGAAGGACGACACATGACTGACGATCAGGTGGAAAAGATTGCACAAGGTAGAGTTTGGCTTGGTCAAGATGCGTTGAAAATACACTTGGTAGATCAACTCGGTGGTCTTGATGATGCTATAGAAAAAGCTGCACAACTGGCCAAACTGAAGGAATACCACACCACAGACTATCCAGAGAAAGGCGATTGGTTGGATAATCTAACAAACAAGATCTCTGGCGGAAACTACCTCGACGAACAGATGAGAGTCACTATGGGAGATTACTACAATACGTTCATGATGCTCAAACGCATCAACCGAACCGAAGCCATACAAGCTCGAATACCATTCAACTTGAACGTGAGATAAAACATAGCATCAACAGGCGCACAATTTGTCTGTGCAAAGAGAACAAGAGAACTTATGGAAGGCGACTTCATCAAAACAAACGAATGGCTCACACCATTGAGCTGGCTCTACGGCTTGGGGGTAGGACTGAGAAACCAACTCTTTGAGCTGGGAGTGCTGAAGAGTGTGGGCTACGACATGCCCGTCATCTCTGTGGGCAACATCTCTGTGGGCGGCACAGGCAAGACACCTCATGTGGAATATCTCATCCGCTTGTTGAAAGACAAAGCGAAGGTGGCAGTACTCAGTCGTGGATACAAGCGTAAGTCACATGGCTTCATGCTCGCCGACGAGCACAGCACCATGAAAGACATTGGTGACGAGCCTTTTCAGATGCACCAAAAATTCCCCGATATATACGTAGCTGTTGACAAAAACCGCCGACACGGAATCGAGATGTTCACCCAAAAGATTGCCGCCCCTGATGTTGACGTAGTCTTACTTGACGACGCATACCAACATCGCTATGTAAAACCTGGTATCAACATTTTGCTCATCGATTACCATAGGC
>CAVKQP010000154.1:0-5183 GCA_963658165.1 Clostridium sp. CAG:302
GGATTTGTAATCCCGAAGCTGCATACTCCAGGGGATTTGTAATCCCCACCACACAAGGGCAGAACGAATGGGCGTCATTTGGGGTGTTATCTGGGATTACAAATCCCATGGGATTACCATGCTCGGGATTGCAAATCCAGAGCAACAGTGCAACAGTGAGCAACAGTAAAGGAAATGCTTGTCCCGCCATTCCCCTTATGTCGCTAAGGGGCAGGCGAGGGCGCCAGCCCTACTATGCTAAAGCAAAAAAACGGCGCACGTTGAGACGGTCTCGCGTGGGCACATAGATATATATAAAGATATGTATAGAAAAATAGGAACATACCTACTGGCAGTCGTGGGCTTGACAGCCTGCGTAGACGAGTCGTATGACGGGAACAACACTGGCGGCGCACAGGGCGGCGACGGTGCCATCTCGTTCAACAATCTCGTTGCGCCCATCGTCCGTGGCATGACGACAGGAAAGGACGCAGCCACGATGCTCGGCGGCAAGTTCTATGTCTATGGCATCAAGAACGAGACCGTAGCAGGACCTGGCGTGCTGACCAGCGACAACCTCGTGTTCCAAAACTATAAGGTGACCTACACCGACGGCACCGCCAACAGCACCACCAGCAACAGCGCAGGGTGGGAGTATGTGGGCGAGCAGCTCACCGACAACGAGGCTCAGCACGTGCAGGACAACGCTGGCACGGGCTACCAACTCATCAAATACTGGGACAAGCAAGCCAAAGACTACACCTTCTATGCCTTCGCCGTGGGCAATGACGACATCGACAAGGGCAACATCAAGGTGACGAAGACCACCAACGAGACCCTCGATGCCTACCGCAACGGCTACAAGGTGACGCTCACCGACCAAGCCGACCCCACCAAACTCTATTTCTCCAACCGCCTCTATCTCTCGTCTACCACCGACGATGCGACGCAGAGCAACCACATAGGCGGACAGGTGAAGTTCTCCTTCCGCAACGCCATGGCGAAGGTGCGCGTTGCCATGTATGAGACCATCCCCGGCTACTCGCTCACCATCGATGCCTTCCGCATTGCCGACGACAACGCCTCGCCTGCCTTCGGCGATATGACCACTGAGAAGAACGACGCCTTTGCTGCCAACCTCGGTCACTACACCTCGGGCACGGCAGGCAACCTGGAGGTGACCTACGACCAAGACGCCAACTCTGGCGACGATGCACCCGTGGTGAGCTTCAGCGGCACGCGCAACAACGTGCTCACCCTTGGCGCCAACCTCAAGAAAGGCACGGAGCTGAAAACCACTGCCACCGATGTGGTCTACGACCAGACCGACGGCGCCTATACCTCGGTCTATCCGATGGAGGACAACGGCGCCAACCTCAAACTGAAGGTTGACTTCACCCTCACCTCTGCCGTGGGCGAACCCATCACGGTGAAGAATGCCACGGCAGAAGTGCCCGCCGCCTATCTGAAGTGGAAGCCCGGCTACGCCTACACCTATATCTTCAAGATCAGCGACCAGACCAACGCCACCATCGGCAGTCTGACAGGACTCTATCCCATCACCTTCGATGCCGTAGCCATCGCCGACGGTACGGGCAAGGAGGAGCAGATCAGCACCATGGGCGAGAAGGTGAACATCGTGACCATGGGCTACGACCCTGCCACAAAACTCATGACCATCGCGCAGGACGACTACAACGAGGGCAACACCCTCTATGCCTCGTTTATCGAGAGCAACAACCTCGTCACCGCCCAGTCGACCAACGCCAAACTCTATATTGTCACCACCAACGACGCGGAGAACTATCCCGTCACTGAAGCCAACGTGTCGGGTTATCTCACGGCATATGCTGCCGACCAAACACTCGTAGACAACCCCGTGACCGTGTATGAGCAGACCCTCCCCGCAGACGCTTTCGTCAGTCAGGTGCCTGAGGGTGATGGCAGCGATGATATGCGCCAGCTCTCGGCAGTGAGTTGGACGGCAGGCAAGCACGTCTATGCCGTGGAATATACCGCTGCGAATGGTGGCACCAAATACTACAAGATTATAAAGGTGGACGGCTACAACGGTCGCACCTCGGGCACCCTCTCGCTCGATAAGGATGTGGTCAGCAATACGGGTGCTACTATCACACCGTCGCTCACGGTCGATGGCTTCACGCCGTCGAACAGTGAGGTGACCTATACCCTCGACTATGCGGGCACCTATGGAGCTGCCGTGCCGACGACGGTGACCGTCAACGGTAGCAACATCATCGTTCCCGAAAATACCGCCCCCACGACGGGCAAGAAATATACGATTATCGCTACGTACAACCGCAGAACCTACAAGGGCACCTTTGCGGTCAACCAGTAATGACTCTATGAAAACAACCAAGCATCATCCATACAACGCTACACCAGCATGGGTGCGAGGGACCACTGCCCTCGTTGCCGCCCTGGCCCTTGTGGGCTGTTCGCCGTCGGCAGAAAGTCACGACGACGCTGCCGACACGGGCTATAGCATCTCGTTCAGCACGGGCAACAAGGCAGAGCAGGTGGTGCGTAGCGCCACGTTGGCGGGACTCGAAACCCTCGGTTTCACCGACATCAAGGTGTATGGCTACAAGACGCTGAATGGAACGCTCTACAACGTGATGCCCGGCTACACCCTCAAGTATATCGCCAACTCCGCCAACACCACCACCAGCAACTCCTCCGATTGGGAGTATGTGGGGCAGGGCACCGACTATCTCGGTAAGGCGCAGGAGATAAAATATTGGGATGGCAACTCTACCGACTACCGCTTCTTTGCCGTCCTTGACAAGTATAAGGGCAATCTGCGCTATGGCGGAGAAGTGATATCCACCTCGACGACGATAGCGGCGGACAAGAGTTTCAGCATGACCTTCGAAGGGTTGGAGTATATGACCCACACCAGCGACGGCACCTACTACGACAGAAACGACAACAAGGTGGAGGAAAAAGACATCCCCATGTATGGCACCCTATGGCAGGGCGACCCCGCCACATGCTATAACACCCCCGTGCAGTTGTCGTTCGTGAAGCCCTACGCCCTTGTGCGCCTCGTGTTCGAGCGCCCCGACGGTACGTCGACCACCCAGTTGGGTAAGGACGGCGAAACCTCCCATCTCATCACCTTCGGTCCGAAGGACAACCCCCAACTCTCGGGCGACGGATCGGTGAACGTGAGTTGGGGCATGACGGGCAGCCGCGAGACCGCCACTGCCACCGCAGGCACGGTGACGCTCCCCACGATGACCCTCAATCCCCTGACGCTCGTCAACCAGGAGGAGCGCTATCAGGCGTGGCCCGAATATCTGATGATCCCTACTTCGAACACGGGCGACTTCCTGTGCAAAGCATACATCTACACCCAGAATAGCAATGGCACTGATGTCTACGACGAGCGAACCGCCGTCGTTCCCGCTGCCTACATGCAGTGGAAGCCCGGCTATCAGTATACCTACGTGTTTAAGATCACGAGCAACAACAGTCTCGAGTTCAGTCACGCCATAGAGGTATATACCAAGTGGCAAGCTGGCTATTCCGACCAAACGCATTGGTAGTTTCTCCCATGCGCTAATAGTAGTCGACGCGCCCCCGCGTCGACCTATGGGCCCAAAGGGAAAGGAATTAATGTTCTAATGTTCTTCGGGATTTGTAATCCCGAAGCTGCATACTCCAGGGGATTTGTAATCCCCACCACACAGGGGCAGAACGAGGGAGTCATCTGGGATTACAAATCCCATGGGATTACCATGCTCGGGATTGCAAATCCCGAGCAACATATGAGGTAAATCCCGAGCAACAGTAGGGGCCCAAAGGGAGAGGATTGCAAATCCCGAGCAACAGTGAACTGCTTGTCGCGCCAATCACTCCTTATGTCGCTAAGGGGCAGGCGAGGGCGCCAGCCCTACTATATTTATTTAAAACATTGATATGAAGAAGATTACGACGATACTGGCAGGACTGCTGACGCTGATGCTCTCGGCGTGCTCGTCCGACGATACGACAACGACGCGGGAGGTCACCCTTGACATCCCCATCGAGATCTATACCGGCAACAAGAACCTCTCGCTGCGTGCTGCCGACCAAGGCGACCCGGGCAACGACGTGGTGTTCAAGGCGCCACTCTACCTCTATGTCTATGCCTTCGTGTCGGAAAACAACGGCAACGACTGTGAGTTGCTCACCCAGACCATCACCTTCTCTGAGGACGAACTGGCATCGGGATGGAAACTGAACGACGAGGATACTGCAAAAGAATGTTGGCGCAAGAGCGTGCGCGTGACCTTCCGCATCAGTCGCGCCTTCAACAACGCTCTTGGCGAGAGTCGTGTCTACGCCATAGCCTCGCGCACCGACCTCTCCAAGCTACTGCCCTCTACGGAAACCGTTACCGCCTATACGGAGAAGAGCACATTGGAGGCAATGAAGGTTGACTGCTCCTCGTTCACCTCCGACCAGTTGAAGGACATCTATTCCACCCCTACCAACGACCAGTCTAACCCCGTGGCGAGTACCGACAACGGCATCATCGTGGGTAACAACAATATGCTCACGTGTAGCACCGTGAAACTCTATCACGTGGCTGCCAAGGCAGACTTCCAGTGGGAGATACCCTCGTCGCTCCGCAAGACGGTAGAAATGCAGGAGATAGAGTGCACCAATCTGCCTACCACCTGCAAGATATTCGAGCCGACGAACAACCCTGCGGGCACGGGTAGCTCGATTGTGATAGGACTAGCAACCCGCAATCCTGCTAACACAATCACAGAAGGCAACAAATGGATAGGGCGCGCCTATGCCTTCATGCTTCAGCCCCCATCGCCAGGCACCATCAACTACACAGTGACCTTCGATGGTTCGGGATTGCGCCCGAACACCTATGGGAGCATCACGCCCAGCATAGATGCCTATAGCAACGTCTTCACAGGCTGGTATCGCGTGAGTGCGGATGTGCAGTGATAGTAGTCGACGCGCCCCCGCGTCGATCTTGAGTTCCCAAGGGAATAAATGGCATTGTTCTACATTGTTCTTCATTGCCATTCACCACATCGTTCTTCGGGATTTGTAATCCCGAGCAACATATGAGGTAAATCCCGAGCAACAGTGGAATGCTTGTCTCTCATCGTTCACTCATCGTTCTTCGGGATTTGTAATCCCGAAGCTGCATACTCCAGGGGATTTGTAATCCC
>CAVKQP010000155.1:0-2946 GCA_963658165.1 Clostridium sp. CAG:302
CGACTATCTGATGCCCCATCTTCAGCTGCAAGAGTCCACCTACAACTTCTCCTCCGCCGAGGTGCTGTTCAAGCGTTTCACCCAGATGCTCAGCCACGAGTGCCCCCGAAAGAGGGAGGTGAAGCATTATGCCGATGCCCTCTGCATCACCCCCAAGTATCTCTCCGCCATCTGCAAGGCGCAGAGCGGCAAGACAGCCTCCGAGATCATCAACGGCATCACCATCAACCACATCAAGAACCGCCTCACCTCCTCCGACCGCAGCATCAAGGAGATAGCCGCCGAGGTAGGCTTCGACAACTTATCTTTCTTTGGAAAGTATGTAAGGAGAGAACTTGGCATGTCGCCGCGACAGTTCAGGGGGCAAAAGTAAAAGTGGACAGTTGGGGGTTCTCACTATGTCCTGAGTGTCGTAAATATGCCTCTTACGAGGGTCAGGAGGCAGTTTTATGCTTTCTAAAAAGCAATGCGGGGATGAATTCGTTTCGGAATCCATCCCCGCTTTTCTATTTTTTTTTACTTATTTGTCTACATGTATCCAGTCGGCATCCACCCAGCCGGCATCTGTTTTTCCAGCAGGTTCTTCGGAAACGAAACCGAATTTGGCGCCAATCCATTTGCCTTCTACCATCTTGAAAGCATCACCCACACTCTTGAACGACTTGCCGTCTGTGCTATAAGCAAACTTGCACACGCCATTGTCAATCTTCATGCGCAGATAGATGTCGAGATAGATGGCGGGCTTATAGGGCACAGGATCTTTCTCTGTAGGCTGCAAGGTGGCGAGCACTGTTTGGGTTTCGGGCTTATTCTTGTCTGCCTGCTTACACGTCTGCTGCACCAATTGAAACTCATCACCCACGCGCTTCACTACCAACGTGCTATAGCTGCGACCCATCATGATGATGCCGCCATACTGGTTTTGTGCCTTCGAGGCGAAACGTATCTTGGCTGTAGCGGTAAACTTGTCGGCAGGAGTCTTCTGCAACAACAGGTTGGGGGCTTCCCATAGGTTGACAAAGTCTTTGCTCAACTTGTGTGTATAGAGACGGAACACGCCATTGGCTGTCGGCATGCCATAGCGCTGGTCGTAGTTAGCGTGCCATTGCCACTGCTTGCCGAGCGTGGTGGTGTTGAACTCATCGCTCTCCACGGGGTTCTGCACGGCAACCTTGGTGCGCGTCTTGGGTTTGCGGAAGCGGGAAACAGGTTCGCCGCAATAGTCGCCATCCTTGTCAACACCCATCACAGGCCAGTTGTCTTTCCATGTCACAGGGTTGAGGTGTACCACACGACCATAGGCACCCTTGTCCTGAAAGTTCATGAACCAGTCTTCGCCCATCTCTGTGTGCACCCATCCACCTTGGTGAGGACCATTGATCTTGCTCTTTCCTTGCGCCATCACGGTCTTGCACTCATAAGGTCCATAGGGCGACTTGCTGCGCATGGCAAGTTGCCATCCGGTTTCCACACCGCCAGCAGGCGCCATGATCCAATACCATCCGTCGCGCTTGTAGAACTTAGGTCCTTCCGTGGTGCGATTGGCATTTCCTCCATCATAGACAATGACGGGGTCGCTGATGGCTGTAGTTCCGTCGGCAGACAGTTCACGCACCGTGAGCACAGCATTGAATCCGGCTCTCGAAGCAGCCCAACCATTCACGAGATAGCAACGGCCGTCTTCGTCCCACAAGGGAGAAGTGTCGATCATGCCTTTGCCAGGAATGACGCAATGCGGTTTAGTCCATTCCCCACGCGGGTCTTTCGTCTTCACCATCATCACACCATAGTCAGGATCACCCCAATAGATGAAAAACTCTCCATTGTGATAGCGGATGCAAGGTGCCCAAATGCCATTGCCGTGAGAGGGGTTGTCGAAGTCTGATTTGGGTTCTAGCTCCTTCACAGCATAATTGATAATCTCCCAGTTGACGAGATCTTTCGAGTGAAGAATAGGCAAACCGGGGATGCACTGGAACGAACTTGCCGTGAGATAATAGTCATCGCCCACTGCTATGACGTCGGGGTCACTATAGTCGGCATTGATCACAGGATTCGTGTAGGTGCCGTCACCATTGTCGGGCGACCACACCTTCGACTTGTATTGCGCCTGCATTTGCGTCATGACGCCGAAAGCACAAGCAAGGAGGAAAAGCTTTTTCATCTGTTTATTGAATTATTGGTTTGTATATTACTTATTTTCAAATGGTAATGGCCATCATAGCCTATCTGCATCAACTGCTGCGGTTCGTATGCAGACGGCGATAATGACAATGCTACATGCCCCATGGTGCGCCGCAGGTTGATCTCGACACAAGGATGAAGCATGAAGGGCGCACTTCCGTCAGCCGAAGCCACAATCATCATGTCTACGCCCAATGGTCCTTTATATAGATTACGTAAACGGGCAGACAAACACTTGGATATTTTTGAAGCGACCTCCCCCAACCTTTCGATAGAAACATAGCGCTCCATAATGGAGAGTTTGTCATCCTCGGTAGCAAGTAGGTTGCCTGCATAGGCACCACCTTCGGTGTGGAAAAGAGAAAGTCCAAGATAGGTAACATTCCCCGCGCCATCGGCATAGAACTCCATGCCGAAGTCTTTCACCTTATTATATTGTGGTTCCAACATGATGCCTCCCTGCTGACGGATCACTTTGGCCGCCCATGCTTCCACTTGCGGCGGCATGAGGTGAGTTACATAACGTATGCCACGCCCACTGCAACTCCAAGGAGCCTTCAGTACCCATGCATCGCCCTCTTGCACAGCTTGCACGAGTTGCGTTATATCACTGAAAAAGAACGCATCACCGACAGTAAAGTCAAGTTCTTGGCGAAGTTCCAGAAGTACTTCAGCAGCACACTTGCGGTGTGAAAGAATGCGCAACTGTGCCAGCACTTCTGGTGAAGGCATCCATGTGCTCGGACACCCCTGCCTTAACAG
>CAVKQP010000155.1:2956-5136 GCA_963658165.1 Clostridium sp. CAG:302
GAAGTAAGAAGTTGCACCTGCTGAAGAGTGATATAAGTGACGCGCGGCAGCTTGCGCTTGAAGTGGCGCACCTTCTCCAGAGCCTGCTCCACATTATCGACAACCACAAAGTCGCCATCCTCCGCCCAAAACACAGGAAGGAAGGACAAGTCTGCCCGCATGGCACGACCAGCATGTGGCGCAGTGAAGAACTCGTCATCATAGGCCAACGCCATGTCATGTTCGGGATTAAAAATATGTATGGTTTGCATAAAATAGTCTTAGTCGGTCTGTGCAAAAGCATTGCAAAGTTAGTGAAAAAGGCGGACAAACCAAAGCTTTGAAGCGAAAACATCAGACAAAACGCTTGCGCAAGGCAGAGTTTTCCCATTAGGCAAGACCGCCACACAAAGGCTTAGTGCAAAAATAATAAAAAAACGATATATTTTGCTATCTGCAGTTTGCATTTAAAGAAATATATATTATCTTTGCACGGAAATACGAAAACAAATCCGAAAAATCAGAATGGAAGCCTTCTTTCGCACACACAAGTATCTCGTTGAGCATACGGATGCCCCCGTTCGTCGCACCCTCATGGATGAGATAGACTGGAACGACCGCATGATAGGCATCAAGGGTACACGTGGTGTGGGCAAGACCGTATTTCTTTTGCAATATGCCAAGGAGCACTTCCATGCCGATGACCATCGTTGCCTCTATGTGAACATGAATAATTTCTGCTTTCAGAGCCGTGGCATCGCTGAATTTGCCGGAGATTTCTATCATAATGGCGGCAGAGTGTTGCTGATTGACCAAGTGTTCAAACAGCCCAATTGGAGCAAGGAACTGCGTCAATGCTACGACCGCTATCCGGATCTAAAAATCGTATTCACAGGTTCAAGCGTCATGCGACTGAAAGAAGAGAATCCCGAGCTCAACGGCATCGTCAAGAGCTACAATATGAGAGGTTTCTCTTTCCGCGAATATATCAACCTCATGGAGGGGTGCAACTTCCAACCGCTCACGCTTGACGAGATTCTCAATGGGCACGAGCACATCATCAAGCAGATTCTTCCCGTGCTGAGTCCAGCCAAGCATTTCCACGCATATCTACACCACGGCTTCTATCCTTTCTTCCTTGAGCAACGCAACTTTGAGGAGAACCTGCTCAAGACCATGAACATGATGACTGAGGTAGACATTCTTATCATCAAGCAGATAGAACTGAAATATCTCACAAAAATCAAGAAGCTTTTCTATCTGTTGGCAGTAGACGGTCCACAGGCGCCCAACATTAGTCATCTCGCCCACGAGATATCAACTAGCCGCGCCACCGTGATGAACTACATCAAATATCTGGCAGATGCCCGACTCATCAATATGATTTATCCCGTAGGGCAAAAGTTTCCCAAAAAACCAGGACGCATCATGATGCACAACCCCAACCTGATGTATGCCATCTACCCCATCAAGGTGGAAGAACAAACACTGATGGAAACATTTTTCGTAAACTGCTTGTGGAAAGACCACAAAGTGAACGGCGGACGGAAAAGCGGGCAATACATCATCGACGGGAAGCAGAAATTCCGCATCTGCGATGCCGAAGCCACCGACCGCATGCACTACAACAATGACACGATATATGCGAGGTATAACACAGAGGTGGGCAAGGACAACCAAATACCACTCTGGCTCCTCGGTTTCCTATATTGAAATAATAAGGTATAACAAACATAACAAAACAAAAAACAACATTAATATTTTTTATCTTTAACAAAGTATGAAAGAAAAGAAATTTATCACATGTGATGGTAATGAGGCCGCTGCTCACGTGAGCTACATGTTCTCTGAGGTTGCAGCCATCTACCCTATCACTCCGTCTTCTCCAATGGCGGAGCATGTTGACGAATGGGCTGCCAGAGGTCGCAAGAACATCTGGGGTCAGACCGTCAGTGTACAGGAAATGCAGTCAGAGGGCGGTGCCGCTGGTGCCGTTCACGGATCTCTGCAAGCAGGTGCGTTGACCACAACGTTTACCGCTTCACAGGGTCTGTTGCTGATGATTCCTAACATGTACAAGATTGCAGGCGAGATGCTGCCTTGCGTGTTCAACGTTTCTGCACGTACGCTCGCTTCTCACTCACTGTGTATCTTCGGTGACCACCAGGACGTGATGGCTTGCCGCCAGACAGGTTTCGCCA
>CAVKQP010000156.1:0-5075 GCA_963658165.1 Clostridium sp. CAG:302
AATAGCTCAGTTGGTTAGAGCACCTGACTGTTAATCAGGGGGTCGTTGGTTCAAACCCATCTTGAAGCGCCTCAATAAAAGCCTTGCAAGTATTCCACTTGCGAGGCTTTATTGTTATATACATTTCATCGTTACACCCGGTAACATTATTGTAACAGGAATGCTGCAATATATTTTTATTGCTGCGTTTTTGTATTTATACAAATATCACAACTATGTGGAAATATTACGCTTTGTTATCAGCTTTCTTTGCCGCATTAACGGCTGTCTTCGCCAAAATTGGAGTGAAAGACATCAATTCAGACCTCGCTACAGCTATCCGCACAACGGTTATTCTGTTCATCACATGGGGCATTGCCATACTGGGCAACCACACGTGCGACTTGCGGTGTGTCCCATCGCGCACATGGGTATTCCTCATTCTTTCGGGAGCTGCCACGGGGTTATCATGGCTATTTTATTTCAGAGCCTTGCAATTGGGCGACGTATCACGTGTTGCCCCCATCGACAAACTCAGTGTGGTAATCACCATCTGTTTGTCGTTCATGTTCTTGAAAGAACCGATAAACGCCAAAGTCATCGTAGGCGCTTTACTGATAACTGCTGGCAGTATCGTTATGCTTTACAAATAATATAGTACTGAAATTATAAGCCCATAAATATAGGATAAGTATTGCTTTCGTCTAATAAATGTTGTATCTTTGCCTATAATAATTCTCCGTTCCGTGCACGGAACGAAACTTTTAACTAAGTGAAAGAACGCATCAAACCTATGAAACATTCCTTTCTCCTCTCTATGATATGCGTAGGGGCGCAAGCTCTTGCGGGTAATGTGGTTAGCCTCAGCGGCACATGGAAAGCCACCTTCGACAATGCCACCCATGCTGTGACATTGCCTGGTTCTATGCTCACCAACAACCTCGGCGAACCACCTTCTATCAACACGCTATGGACGGGTTCTCTCTATGACTCATCCTATTATCACAACCCTTACATGGAAAAATATCGCCAGGTGGGACAGACGAAGTTTCCCTTCTTCCTCACTCCCAACCGCCACTATGTGGGTATGGTGACCTATAGCCGCACAGTGGCAGTACCCAAGTCGTGGAATGGACGTCGAGTGGAACTTTTCTTGGAGCGTCCTCACATAGAAACCACCGTCAAGGTGAATGACCGACAGGTGGGACACCAAATGAGCCTCAACACTCCTCACGTCTACGATGTGACCGACTGTCTGCAATATGGGCGCGACAATGAACTGACCATTACTGTCTACAATGGCATCGAAAACGTCTGCGTGGGACAAGATTCTCATAGCGTGACCGACCAAACGCAAGGCAACTGGAACGGCATCACGGGCCGCATGGAACTGCGCAGCATAGGGCAGCACCCCGTGGGACGCGTAGACATCTTCCCCGACATTCACCAAGAGGTGGCACGGGTGGTGGTGCCCCAAGCCAAAGGAAAGTTGAACTTTAAACTCGATGGTACTCCCATATCCGTTTCAAAGCAGAATGACTCCACCTACATAGTGCCCATGAAAGGTGCGCAACTATGGTCTGAGTTTACGCCACACCTCTATCACTTGGCAGTATGCACGCGCGATGACACCGTGCGCACCACCTTCGGCATGCGCGAAATCACCGTCAAGGGCATGCAGGTCTATCTCAACGACAAGCCTATCTGGATAAGAGGAACAGTGGAAAACTGTAACTTTCCACTCACGGGTTACCCGCCGACCGACGTTGATAGTTGGAAGACCATCTTCACTAAATGCAAACAGTATGGACTCAACACCATGCGCTTTCATAGTTATTGTCCTCCCGAAGCCGCATTTACCGCAGCCGACGAGATGGGCTTCTATCTCCAACCCGAAGGCCCAAGTTGGCCCAACCACGGTGTGAAGATGAACCGCGGCATGTATATCGACACCTATCTTATGGATGAAACCAAGCGCATGACTGCCGCCTATGGCAACCATCCGTCGTTTGTCATGATGTCGGCAGGCAACGAACCAGCGGGCGACTGGGTGACATGGGGCAACCGCTGGGTGGACTATTGGAAGAAGACAGACACGCGACGCATCTATGCTAGCTTCAACGTAGGCGGTGGATGGGCTTGGGACAGCGGCTCTCAGTATCATGCCAAGGCAGGAGCGCGCGGACTCGATTGGGAGCTACATGCTCCACAAAGCACCGACGACTATTATAAACAACTGCTCTACCCCCGCAATTATAAGGGAAAGGAACCAAATAATTCACCCATCATCGCCCACGAACAAGGACAATGGTGCGCCTTCCCCGACCTCAACGAGCGTTCGCAATATACGGGTGTTTACAAGGCTTACAACTTCGATATCTTCGCCGACTTGCTTCGCGACCACGGCATGGAACACATGGCCACACAGTTTCTCCACTCCAGCGGCAAGCTGCAGTCGCTCTGCTACAAGTATGAGATAGAACGCAACCTGCGCACCAAGGACTATGCCGGTTTCCTTCTCCTCGGCATCAACGACTATAGCGGACAGGGAACAGCACTCGTAGGTCCGCTCAATGTATTCTTCCGCGAGAAAAGATATGTAGACAGTACACAGTGGCGTCAGTTCTGCAACGACGTCGTGGTGATGGCAGAGTTCCCCAAGTTTGTCTTCACATCAGGTGAGAAGGCAGAAGTAGCGATAGATGTATACAATGCCACAGGTGGCAACGCCATCAACCAAGCAAAACTCTCCTACTCCATCACCCCCACAGCCACCAATGGCATGGTGCTCACTGCCGACCTTCCTGCGGGCAAGAATCTAAAGGTGGCGCGCATTCCACTCTTCACCGACACTAAAAAGCCCTGCAAATATACGCTCACCCTCACGCTTGAAGAAGGGAAGCACCACTACACCAACACCTATGATTATTGGGTCTATCCCAACGAGAATGCAGTAGCAGCCCCCAAAGACATCTACCTGACCGACACGCTCGACGCCAAAGCTATCCGCACCCTTAAGCAGGGTGGCAAGGTGCTCATCACTGCTGCTGGACGTGTGCGCTATGGCAACGATGTGAAGCAACAATATCTGCCTGTCTTCTGGAACACCAGTTGGTTTAAGATGCGCCCACCCCACACCACAGGAGCTTATATTGACACCCAGCATCCGCTCTTCCGCGAGTTCCCTACCGACGATTGGTCGAACCTTAATTGGTGGGAGTTGCTCAACCATGCACAAGTGATGAACCTCTCCGAACTGCCCATCTCCTACCAGTCGCCCATACAGCCCATAGACACGTGGCATGTCAGTCGCAAGTTAGGCATGATTGTGGAAGCTAATGTCTTGGGAGGAAGATTGCTCATGACCACAATGGATATTACGTCTGACCTAGACCACCGAATTGTAGCCAGACAGATGCGCAACGCCATCATTAGCTATATGCAGTCATATGACTTCCGCCCATCACTATCACTCGATGCACAGATCATCGCCGATTTCTTCACTAAGACAGCTCCACCCGTCAACATGTACACCCATGACTCGCCCGATGAACTAAAGCCCAAACTCAAATAAAGAAATCACCATCATCCCTTGCGGAACTCGCTCGGGGTCATGCCGGTATTCTTTTTAAAGTATCGGTTAAAGTGTTGTGAATATTGGAAACCGAGCCTATAGGCAATCTCGTTGACGGTCTTCTCGGTGCTTAGCAATTCGTTCTTGGCTAAGTCCATAATCTTCCCTTGTATCAGTTCAAGGGGTGTGCGGCCGGTTTCCTTCTTGATAAGATCGCCGAAATAATTGGGCGACAGATAGCAGTTCTCTGCGAAATACTTGACCGATGGCAAGCCTTCACGCATAGCGCGCTCGTCCTTGAAATAGTCATCAAGCAAGGTCTCGAAGCGAGAGAGCACATCTTGGTTCACCTGTTCTCGCGTGATAAACTGCCGGTCGTAGAAGCGCATGCAATAGTCAAGCAACAGTTCTATGTTGCGGCACACAAGGGTCTTGGTGTGTCGGTCTATGGGGCGCTCTATTTCTATACGTATCTTTACCAAACAGTCACGATAAATCTCCTTCTCACGCTCTGAGAGATGGAGAGCTTCTTTCGTATTGTAGGAAAAGAAACGGTAGTTTTTGATTTCACGGCCAAGCGTTGTGCCACTGATGAGGTCGGGATGGAAGAGCAAGCCAAGAGCATTGGGCTTGTAGTTGGGGCGGTATTTCACATGGATAGTCTGTCCAGGTGCAAAACTCGTCACGGTGCCCTCTTGATAATCGTAAGGTTGGCGTCCATAAGTGATGTCACCACAATAGGTCTGCTTCAGAAAGAGTGAATAGACGCCATAGCTATATATGGCATCGTCCGCAATGAAATTTTGAGCCTTCGACATATCGACAACTGCCACCAAGGGGTGGAATGTTTCAAAGTGGAAGAGTTTGTTATAGTCGTCGATAGAGTCTATCTTGTAAATCTGTTCCATATATACGTAGCACGTTTTGTCTTTGTGTTGCAAAGTTAGTCGTTCTATGGCAAACGGAGTGTATATAAATTACTGAACCTTACCCATTGGCGGAATTAATTTAGAGCATACTTTATTCTGCCAACGGGTATATTTTATTGCAAAGATAATAATTGTATTTGCAATAATGGTGAAAGATGCTGCTTTTCTGCACTATTAGGATGCTTTTCTTGAGTCACTTGCAAAAACGTGTGGTCCCTTAAATATTTAAATATCTATAGCAATCTCTTACCAAGAGTGGGTGTGAAAGATGGTAGGTCTGTTTGTGTAAAAACCAAGGTCTGATGGTGTGAGTACTTAGTTTCGTGTGATTGTTGACGAAAGGCAGCGAGATTGACAACGGTCGTCAACAAGGTTGATGACGAACGTCAGCAGCGTTAATGGCGACCGTCAACAACATTGATGACGGTCGTGGTGAATCAATATTGTATGGCTTCTACATCCTTTTTACCATTCTTCTTGCACGCTTTTACCAATATGTTTTCAATTCTTAGAAAATATCATGCTATTCATACCTCACTCCGTGCATCTTGTCCCATGTCACATAGATGCCTGCAAGGATGGTTCCCGAGATG
>CAVKQP010000157.1:0-5065 GCA_963658165.1 Clostridium sp. CAG:302
GGCTGAGTCGATGTCGATGCTGAAGTTATAGTTCTTGTCTAAATACAGCCCCTCGTCAATAGCGATGACCAGTTCTGCCTGCTTCTCACCTTTCTCGAAGCTCACCTCGTTAGGAATGACGATGGCAGAAGTGTCGCACTTTACCTTCAACGGCACACTTACAGCTTCGGTAGTATCTACACGATTCACCTTGATGGTAATGTTCGTAGCCCCTTCGTCTTCCAAAGAGAAGTCGGTGGTGTTGCTCTTGTCGAAGAACGCTCCCACCACACCCTGTGCCACGGGTGCGCCTGGCTGATAGTCATCATCATTGCTACAAGCGGAGAAAGCCATCATCCCCACAACCGCCAACAGGCTATATGCTATTTTCAATATGTTGTGTCTCATAAGTGATTACTTTTAAATCAATATTTGGTCGTATCCTTTACCACATCCGACGGGTCGGGGTTGAGTATGGCAGAAGGATTGTATGCATTTTCGTATTGTGACAGATAATAGTTCAACCAAGGTGCCACATAACCTTCGAGCGAGTTCAGACGCGTGTTCTTGTAGAAGTTGGTACCTTCATAAGCACGTGTGATAGCCAAGCCCAGGCGTTTGTAGTCAAAATAGACAAGACCTTCGCCCCACAGTTCGATGCGCTTCTGCACCATCAACTCCTTGATGAATTCATCCATAGTGCTGGCTGAACAGGTGTAGGAAGAAGTGGCGGTAGACTTGCGACGGTAGGTGTTGACGAAGTTCTGAAGCTCCGTCTTGCCTGCCTCGAGTCCTTGCGTGTGCGCCTTAGCCTCAGCAGCAATGAAATACATTTCCTCCACGCGAATCATCGGTACGTCGCAGATGTGACTAGTGTAGTAGTCATCGATGCTACCACCGCCCGTATGGAACTTCAGACCCGTATAGGCGGGCAGAGATGCCCATCGGCTATCGGATACAAGAGTGCTGTATTGAGAGGGAACTGCACTCTTGGCAGTATCTGCTGGTGCCACCCAAGTGTTCTTTCGCCAGTCGTCATCGGAAATCTGATCATACAACGACTTGCCGATGAGACGGTATGTGCCATAGTATCCAAGCGTATATTGTCCCTCGCAGTTGACGGTTCCCATCCAAGAATAATAATAGAGACCCGACAGTTGTTCCTTCGTTCCATACTTCGCCATCCACACCCATGCCTGGTTGGCGGTGTTGAAACCTGTGGTCTTGTCATACCATTGACTCTCTGTCACGGGCGAATAGCCTGCATTGATAACATCTTGCGCATATTCCAACGCTTTGGCATAGCAATCGTTGGCAGAAGTGATACCCAAAGAAGCATAGCCATCTTGGTCGGTTTCGTGCTGAAGTTGGAGTGCCAAGTCGTCGGCAGATTTCTCGAAGCGAGTGGCAAGCTCCAACCAGAAGCGTGCCTTCAAGGCATGCGCCACACTCTCGTCGGGACGTTCCTTGCCTGGACGCTTATATCCCTTGAGATAATCCTCAGCCTTGTTCAAGTCGGAAAGGATGAAGCGATACATCGTATAGAAGGGTGCACGCGAGTTGTGCTTCGACGCTTCGAGTTCTGTCTTCTCGGTCACGATGGGCACGGTGAGCCCCCACACCTTGGAAGCCTTATCATCGAGCGTCTGATAACCTGTGCGCTTGAACTCAAACAGTCGCGCCATATCGAAGTAAGCCAAAGCTCTAAACGTGTATGCCATGCCAGCATATACCTTGGCACTGTCGGTTGCATTTTCTACGTCGCAAGCCTTGATGACGTTGTTGGCGTTTTTAGCCAACTTGGCATAGTAGAAATAAGGCTCGTTGTTGTTCATGAGGCCAGTCGCCTCTTCGTATATCGTGAAATAGTCATAGTTAGAGCTCGTCCACTTGACGGGAAAATCTTCTGTCATCACGTCACGAATGACCATTTGGCAGGGGTAGCCCCAGTCGTTATACTGGCTCGAACTACTACCATAGGTGTTGTAGGCAACCATAAACGACACGAGACCGTTGAGCAATGCCTCTTGTGCATTGGTAGACTGCTCTATCTGACCGCCAGAGGCATAATCAGTGGGTTGCACCTCGTCTATGCAGCTCTGGTTTAAAAGCGCTGCGGACAACATCCACAGACCTATCATCGCTTTGCTAAATATTCTTTTCATAATGTGTGTCCTCTCGTTTTATATAAAGTTAGAACTGCAGGGTGATGCCTCCTGAAATGGTGCGCACAAACGAGTATTGCGATGTGGCAGGAGAACCGGTATAGCTGGTGCGTGGGTCGAGACCCTTGCGCTTCGACCACAGATATACATTGTCGGCAGAAGCATACACGCGAACCTTAGTAAGACCGATGGTCTTGATCCAAGCCTGTGGCAAGGTGTAGCCCAGATTGATGCTCTGCAGGTTGAGATAGCTACCGCTAATCAAGAACCTATCGGAGATAGCGTTGGCATAGGTGTCGTTATACTGCCAACGTGGTATATTGCTCGTGGTGTTGGTCGTCGACCATGCCTTGAGCACATCCTTGTGGAAACCTTGTCCCAGGGTGCTGGTCGAAGGTGTTGCCATCAGCGTCTGATAGTTGGCGTCATACACTTTACCACCGAGAGAATAGGTGAAATTAACAGAGAAGTCGAAACCCTTGTACTGCAAGCTGGTGCCGAAGCCGCCATAGAGGTCGGGCTGTGGTGAGCCACAGTCATAATAGCTTGCTGAGGTATAATCGGTGGTAGCCGTCTGGGTGCCGTCTTCATTGGTGACATACCAAGTAGACTCTCCGTTTTCGTTTACACCTGCATATTTTTTCAAGCGCCAAGTATAGATGGGAAGACCCTCCCCATAAAATTGGGTGCTGCTCACATAGCCAGGATGACCTTCGAGCGAGTTGGTCTTGTTGTCCTCATACAAGTAGGTGATCTTGTTCTTGTAGTAGGTGGCATTGAGGTTGATGTTCCAAAGCAGGTCTTTCGTATGGATAGCATCGAAAGCCAAGTCGAGTTCTAAACCCTTGTTGACCATGTCGCCCACATTGTCCCAATAGCCTGCATAACCATCAGACAACGGCACGTTGACGAAGTTGAGCATGTCGGTGGTCTTTCTATAGAAGTACTCCACACCTCCACGCAAGCGGCTCTTGAAGAGTTCGAAATCCACACCCACGTTCACGTTGGTATTGGTCTCCCACGAGATGTTCTTGTTGGCTATATTGTTGATGGTCAATCCAAGATTGTTGTTGGAGTTCTCAATGTTATAGGTATCCAGATAGATGTAGTCGTTGATGGCATCGTTGCCCTGCTGTCCGAACGATGCTTTCAGCTTGAGCATGTTGAGCCACTTCGACGTGCTCTCCATCCATTTCTCCTTGGTGATGATCCATGCACCGCCAAACGAGAAGAAGTTGCCCCAACGGCTAGAGGGGTCGAAGCGTGACGAAGCGTCGCGGCGATAGGACACCTCTCCGAAATAGATGCCGTCGTAGTCATACATTCCACGGAAGAAATAGCCCTCCGTATTGTATTTCGTCTGACCCGACCAAGAGCTATTCTCCTGAATAGCGCCCGACAACTCTTGGTTGCCGAAATAGGAGAACATGTTTTTGCGCGATGCACCCACGTTCTCATCGGTTTGGTTGTAGCACTCATGACCGAGCAACAGGGTCATGTTGTGCTTGCCGAACGAGCGCACATAGTTGAGCAACTGCTGGAAGTTGACCGTGTAGTAACGATAGTGACTTTTGTTCACTCCACCCGTAGGATAAGTCATCAATCCCCATCCGTAGAAGGGCTGATAGGTGCGGGTGGTGCGATATTCGAGATTGCTGACCGTTCCGTTCAACGTCAGCTTCAGTCCCTTGAGGAACGAAGGGGTGATGTCGGCAAAACCTGTCAGGTAGATAGAATTGCTCACGCTGTTGTTGGTCTGCAGTTGGTCGTCTTTCAGTGGGTTTTGGTCTGAAAGTACGGGGCGCGTCAAGTTGGCGATATTGCCATTGCCATAGTCATACATCTTGCCATTCTGGTCGGTCATGATGTTGCCGTTGCCATCGCGCACATAGACTGGATAGATGGGGGCGATACGGTTGACAATGTAGAATGTGCTGGTGCCGCTGTTCGTGCCCGCATAGTCGGTGTTGGAGTGTACGTAGTTGAGGTTGCCGCCCACCTTGAGCCACTTCTTGGCTTGATAGGTAGACTTCAGTCGTGCCGTGTAGCGCTTGTAGTCTGAACCGTAGGCGATGCCTGGGTCGTTGAGATAACCCAACGATGCATACACCTGAGCGACATCGTTACCACCATTGATATTGATGTTATATTCCTGTCGCAAGGTGTTGCGGTAGGCTTCTTTCACCCAGTTGTCTGGGGTCACCGTATATTCCTGTCCGTTGTATGAAATCTTGTTGCCAAGTGTGGCAGAGGGATTCAGTTTTCCATTGGTACCAATCAGGTATTGGTTCTCAGGAACATTGTAGCACAGATAGCCAAGGCCTCCATTTTCCACAGAACTGATCATCTGCTCGTTGGCAGACATGTGGGCTTGTGAGGCAGACATCTGCAGGGTGTTGACGTTGTAGTTGTACAACGCCTTATAGAACTGTTCGTAGTATTGTCCAGGATTGCTGATCACGTCGTAGGTCTCCGACGCGCGGCTATTGGATCCCCATTTAGCATCGACCGTAATCACGGTGGTGCCCTTCTGAGGGTTCTTGGTCGTAATCAAGATGACACCGTTGGCACCGCGTGCACCATACAAGGCGTTGCTCGCAGCATCTTTCAGCACAGTCATCGAGGCTACGTCGGCGGGGTTAATGTCGCTCCACGAGCCATAATAGGGAGAACCGTCTACAACGATGAGTGGTTCGGTGCCGGCATTGATAGAACTGATACCGCGCACAAGGATGGTTGGGGTGGCGGTGGGGTCGCCCGAGGTCTTGATCATCTGCACACCTGCCACCTGTCCGTCGATAGCATCAATCACATTGGTGACCTGTCGGGCTGATATCTGGTCAGACTTCACGACGCCTGCCGAACCTGTGAACGACGACTTCTTCTGCTGACCATAAGCCACCACAATCACATCGTCAAGC
>CAVKQP010000158.1:0-5042 GCA_963658165.1 Clostridium sp. CAG:302
CCCATGGCCTTGGCCTTCTCCGTGCGCTCAAAGTTCCAGAATTTCTTGCTCTCTTTCTGCATTCTTTCCAAGAACTTATCGAGCGACACATTCCAATAAACATCATAAGTATTGGGAATGAACATGCAGGCTATGGTGGTGGTGTCGTATCCATATTTCTGGCAAACCGACTCATCGGTGAGTGCTTTGTATAGCGTTGCACTGTCGAGCATCAATTTCCCAGAAAGTGCACCAGCCAATCTGTCGAGCGTGCGCACCGAAGGAACCGTGAGCTGCACAGGTGTCTGCTGTCCGTTTTTCATGTGGCGGAACACCTGCAGTGCACCCTCGCCTGGCCGCACGGCATATCGTCCACTGCGCACATGAGAGGCATAAGCGCTGTGACCCGCCAACATTTTATAGACCGCCAACCCTTGCGAGGTGGCAATGGGCGACAACTTGGCATAGACTGAGTCTATGGTATCGTCGCTGTCTAAGTAGATATAGGCTACATCGTGTTGCTTTGACAAGGATGAGAAAAAGAAATAATAGACAATTCCAACGACCGCCACCGCACAGACAATGAGGGGAAGGAATGACTTTTTCTTTGCTTTGCGTTTCATGCTATTCTATATTATTTCGTTGATTATTACGCGTGCAAAGGTAGCGCAAATCGAAGACAATACAAAATAAAGCCCTACTTGTTTGCCTTTTATTTTCCCGTATTCGACTTTTAATATCGAAGAAACACGGCTTTAACCTATCATAGAAAGCAATTTCAGGTAAGAGAAATGTCCGTTCCGTAGTACGGAACGGACATTCTGTTGTTCGGAACGCGCATTCCGTATTTCGGAACGCACATTCCGTTGTACGGAACGGAGATTGCAAGTAGGTATCAGCATCAAACAACATAGTTGTTCTAAACATTTGATCAACTTAGATTGTCTACATTTCGCTGTGTTTTGTTTTGCTCCCGATGGTATTTTGTGTAATTTTGCAACCTGTGAAATTCAGTGTAACGCTATGACACAATATGACACTTATATCTTCGACCTGGACGGAACGCTCATCAGTTCGCTCGAAGACTTGGCGGCAAGCACCAATTATGCCCTTCGCCGCCACGGCATGCCCGAACATACCCTTGAAGAAATACGCATGTTCGTGGGCAACGGGGTGCGGAAACTCATGGAGCGAGCCATCCCCCAAGGATCAGAAAACCCACAGTTTGACGACACGTTCCTCACCTTTCGCCAGCACTACATGGAGCACAATATGGACCACACATGTCCCTACCCCGACGTGATGACCATGTTGAAACGATTGAAAGCAGACGGCAAGAAGGTGGCAGTGGTGAGCAACAAGTTTCACGAAGCCACAGTGGAGTTGTGCCGCCACTTCTTCGGCGACCTCATCAGTGTAGCCATCGGTCAGCGCGAAGGCATTCGTAAGAAACCTGCTCCCGACACTGTCATCGAAGCCATGCGCCTGTTGGGGGTAGAAAAAGAAGGATGTGTCTATATTGGTGATAGCGATGTAGACATTGAAACAGCCCACAACAGCGGCTTGCCATGCATCAGTGTGCTATGGGGATTTCGCGACGAGCAGTTCTTGAAAGCCCACGGAGCCACCACGTTCATCACGAACCCGATGCAGTTGTTTGCCTAAAAACGACATCGGGCGGCAACTTCCATATGAGTTGCCGCCCGATGTATTATCGTAGTCAACGTCTAATCACATCATTGATTGCCCGAGAACTGTTTGATGCGCTGCTCTTCCGACAGTTTGCATATCAGCAGCGTGTCGTTCTGCTCAGCCACAATGTAGCCATCAAGCCCCTGGATGACCACCTTCTTTTCCTGAGTGGTGTGCACGATACAGTTGTGTGAGTCATAGAGTGACACATTTCTGCCGATGACCCCATTGCCATAAAGGTCGGTCTTGGTCTGCGTGAGCAGTGATCCCCACGTGCCGAGGTCGCTCCAACCAAAGTCTGATGGATGCACAAAAATCTCTTCCGCCTTCTCCATAATGGCGTAGTCGACCGAGATGTTCTCGCACTCTGCATAGCGCTCATCGATCACTTTCTGTTCTTCAGGCGTGCCATAAATGGGCATCATGCTCTCGAAGAGCTTGCTCATGGTGGGCTGATACACCCGGAAAGCATTGACTATCGTGCTCAAGCTCCATATGAATATGCCTGAATTCCACAGGTAGCTCTGATCCTTAATATATTCTTTAGCAGTTGCCAAGTTGGGTTTCTCGTGAAAGGAGTCTACGCGGAAGATGCCTTTGTTGCGCGCGCTGCTCGACGCAAGGTCGGCTTGTATATAGCCATAGCCTGCCTCAGGACGTGTGGGTTTGATGCCCAGAGTGACAATGGAATCGCTCTCACTGGTGAACTGCAAGCAACGAGTAACAACCTTTCTGAACTCCACAGGGTTGGTCACCAAGTGGTCGCTCGGTGTCACCACGATGTTGGCGTGTGGATCAACCGACTTGATGCGCCAACTTACATAGGCAATACAAGGGGCTGTGTTGCGGCGACATGGTTCACAAAGAATGTTTGAAGCAGGCACTTCGGGCAGTTGCTCCCTCACCACATCAAAATAGCGCTTGTTCGTAACAATCCATACATGATCTGGCGAGCAGATGCTCTCGAAGCGGTCGAGCGTCAACTGGAGCAACGAGCGCCCTACGCCCAACACGTCGATAAACTGTTTGGGTTTCTCCTCTGTACTCATCGGCCAGAAGCGGCTACCCACACCGCCAGCCATAATCACAAGATGATTGCTATTTTGTGCCATAGATGCATTACTATTTTAAACGTTTTATGTTCGCAAAGTTAGCAATAAAAAAGGGAAAAAGAACCGTTTTCACTGTCTTTTTCCCCTTATATTATAAAAATGACTGGTTTTCCTTGCACTTAGAGAAAACCACACCTGATTTATCCAAGCACTTTCTTGAGCGACTCCTTCCATGCCGCATAGGCACTGAGATAGGCATCGCGGTCTTTCTCACAAGGTTCGATAACGCTCAGTTTCTTCAATGTAGCAAAGGCTTCATCGTGGTCTTTATAGATGCCACATCCCATTCCAGCTCCCTTAGCAGCACCCACGCTGCCATCGGTGTCATAGAGTTCGATGGTGGCTCCGCTCACGCCGGCAAGCGTGTTGCGGAACATCTCGCTAAGGAACATGTTGGCTTTGCCTGCGTGTATCTTATGGATGTCCATGCCCATATGCTGCATCACCTCCATGCCATAGCAGAAACTGAACACGATACCCTCTTGTGCAGCACGCATGATGTGCGCACGACTATGCTTGTTGAAGTTGATTCCGTGGATAGAACAGCCCGTCTCTTGGTTTTCGAGCACGCGCTCAGCACCATTGCCAAAGGGGATAATGCTCACGCCCTCACTGCCGATGGGCACCGTATCAATGAGACTATTCATCTCGTTATAGGAGATTCCGTCGGGGGCTACGTTTCGGCGAACCCATGCATTAAGGATACCTGTGCCGTTGATGCAAAGCAATACGCCCAAACGTTCCTGTTCCTTGGTGTAGTTCACATGGGCAAACGTGTTGACGCGACTCTTTGGATCGTAGTTCACATCACCCAATACGCCATAGACCACACCTGAGGTGCCTGCAGTAGAAGCTATTTCTCCGGGGTTGAACACATTGAGACTCAATGCATTGTTCGGCTGATCGCCTGCACGATAAGAAATGGGAGTGCCTGCAGCCAAACCTGTTTCTGCAGCCGCAGATGCAGAAACCTCCGACTGCACAGAGAATGTAGGCACCTGATCGGAAACCAAACTCTCGTCGATGCCATAGTATTTCAGCAGCTCGGATGCCACCTTCTGCTCCTTGAAATCCCATAGTATGCCTTCGCTTAATCCGCTCACCGTGGTGTTGACAACACCCGATAGTTTCATGGCGATATAGTCGCCAGGCAACATAAACTTATGGATGCGTGCATAGTTCTCGGGCTCGTTCTCCTTCACCCAAGCCAATTTGGCTGCCGTGAAGTTGCCTGGTGAATTGAGCATATGCTCCAAACAATATTGCTCGCCCAGTCCGTGGAAAGCCTTCTCACCATAGGGCACCGCACGTGAGTCACACCAGATGATGGCAGGACGCACCACTTCGTTGTTCTTGTCTACACACACCAGTCCGTGCATCTGATAGGAGATGCCGATGGCTTTGATGTCTTCGCCCTTCACACCAGCCTCAGCCATGATTTTTTTCAAACTGAGTTTGGCATTGTCCCACCACATCTGTGGGTCTTGTTCTGCCCATCCAGCCTTGACAGCAGTGATGGGAGCCTCATGCTCTGGATAGAATGCCGAAGCCACACACTGCCCATTGTCAGCGTCTACAAGCGAAGCCTTCACAGAAGAACTTCCGATATCAAATCCTAATAAATATCTTTTAGTCATAGTATTATTATGTTTTTCGGTTTTTGCATTATATAATACGCGCGTCTTGACAGTTTCCCTTAAAATAATCGGAATGCAAGAAATTGGATAGAAACTGCCAGTGATCAGTCGAAAAGCGAAAGCGACAGGTCGGGTGTCGAGGTCTGCGGCGGTGTATTGTCCTGTTGGTCGAAAAAGCGCAACATCGGCTGACCGTCTTTTTCTGCTGCCATATTCAATCTGTAGATGCCTCTTCGCCCAGTGCGTTCGATGAAGGAATGCTTCTTTTTACTGTTGCGCAGCAGATAGGAATAGACACGACTTACCACCTCTTCGAAATCGGTCGTATCGAAGAAACCATTGTTGGCATTGTAGACGTGTGTAGCTATCTTGCGCACAGACAACCCTTCGCGGCCCGCCTCATGCAATATCCTGATGATGTCGTTATCGTATTTCATGGAAAAAGGGGGCCGGCATTTCCATACCAGCCCCCTATCATAATATCTTCGGCTTAAATTATGCCAATGTTATCAATTTGCCGTCGTCCTTGATTTTGCCTTCTTTGAACAACCAGCCCATACCGAGAAGCACTTCTGCCTCGCTGATTTTTGCCTCTTTGGCAATCTCTGCAATACTGAGTGCC
>CAVKQP010000159.1:0-5037 GCA_963658165.1 Clostridium sp. CAG:302
GTAGAGAAGAAGGACTTCGGCTTGAACTTCACAGCAAACATCTCCTACAACCGCAACAAGATTGACAAGCTCGCTACCACTGCAGAATATCAGACCTATGCATGGGCTGGCTCTACCATCTCGAACAACGAGAACTTCAAAGTGGTTGAAGGCGGTCGCCTCGGCGAAGTGTGGGGCTACAAGTTGAGTGGCAACGGTTTCTACACTGTCTATGATGAAAAGACCAATCCTAACGGTGACTTGATTTGGGATAGTGAAAATTCTACATGGGCATTCCGTGATGCCAACACCAAAGACGAGAGCAATACGCTCTTCGGTGGTTCACTCGTTCCTGGTGGCATCAAGGTGGAATGTGATGAAAACGGCAAACCCAAGAAGCAGCGTCTCGGCAACACAGTAGCACCTTGGACAGGTGGTTTCGGTGTCAACGCTACCTTCCACGGCTTCGATGCCAGCGTGTTCTGCAACTTCTCGTTCGGCAACAAACTCGTGAATGGTACGAAGTTGGCATCTAGCTTCCGTTGGGGCTCAAGACCCAACTACAATGTGAACAGCGACTGTAACACCCGCTACACAGGTCTTGACGTGAATACAGGTGTCAACATCACCAACAACTTTAAAACCGCAATCAAGACCTATGGCAGTGTAGAGAATGCTATCGCTCGTCTGAACGAAATCAATCAAAACGCAACCATTTGGAACCCATCGGCAGTAAGTTCAATGGTGCTCACCGACTATGCAGTAGAGAACGCTTCGTTCCTCCGTGTGCAGAATGTGACTTTGGGCTATACCCTGCCCAAGAAGTTTGTGAAGAGACTGGCACTGACCAACGTGCGCTTCTACTTCACAGGCTACAACCTGCTCACCATCACCGACTACTCTGGCTCTGACCCAGAGACTGATACGAGCAGCAAGAAGAACCCCATGTGTCCGGGTGTCGACTACGCCGCTTATCCTAAGAGCCGTCTCTATGTGTTCGGTGTAAACGTTTCATTCTAAAAAAGACCATTAACAATGAAAACTAATATAATCAAAGCGTTCCTTTTGGGCGGTGTGCTGGTTGGTACAACTTCATGCAACGACTTCCTCGACCAGACCTCCCTCTCGGAACACACGGAAGAAAACATATTCAGCTCTCCATACTATGTCAACCTTGAGTTGAACAAAGTGTATGGCGAAATGACAGAGGACGAGACCTATAGCAACATCATGGCATTCACCGTCACTGCAAACACAGACTGTGAACTGATTGACGCCAACAAGTCTGCTACCGCCAATTCTTTCTATGACAACAACGAGCGTGGTGCCATGAACTACAATGCGAAAGCCGACGGATGGAGCAAATTGCCCAATGCATGGCAGAAGATGTATGTAGGCATTGAGTATTGTAACCGCTTGGTAGAGAACGTAGACAAATATATCGGCAACGCCACAAGCGCCAATGCCAAGTTGCTGCGCCGCTACAGAGCAGAAGCCAAAACACTGCGCGCCATGTACTACTACGATTTGGTGAAGAACTTTGGCGATGTGCCGTTCAAGATAGAAGCGACCAAGTCAGACTTGAGCAACATCTATAATGGCAAGACCGACCGCGACGTCATCCTCGACAGTTTGATGACTGACCTCAATGATGCCATCGACGACCTGCCATGGGTGGGCGAAAACAGCTACACCACGGAACATGTGACCAAGGGCTATGCCCATGCGCTCTATGCCCAACTTGCCCTGCAGCGTGCTGGATGGGCAATCCGTGAGAAAGACAAGTCGGCAGAAGGCTACATCACCGCTACTGACGGCAACAGCGATCCCACCTACCCCACCCAGCGTTGCAGCGATGCCGACCGCGAGAAATACTACAAGATTGCACTCGAGCATCTGAGTGCCGTAGTCGCAAGTGGCAAACACCAGTTGAACCTAAGTTTTGAAAACGAGTGGTATCTGGTGAACCAACGCACACTCGACACAGAGTATCACGAGAACGTGTTTGAGATAGGCATGGCACTCAGCAAGTCGGGCGAACGCGGCTACACCATCGGTGTGCGCATCAATGGCTCGTCAGACCGCTATGGTCAGAAGGGCAACTCGTCAGGTAAAATAAAGACCACCGCCCCCTACTTCATGTCGTTTAAGGATGGTGACACCCGCCGCGACATCACTTGCGCTCCCTACCAGCTGAAGTCGACAAACAATGGCAAGAACATTCAGGAAGATTTCGACAGCAATGCGCCATTCGGAATCTTCATTGGCAAATGGGACATCCGCAAGATGAATGAAGAATGGAGACAGGCTGCCATCGCCACCACAGACAAATGTAACACGGGTATCAATGAAATCAAGATGCGCTACTCCTACTTGCTGCTGCTCTACGCAGAGGCACTGAACGAGTTGAATGGTCCAGACGATGCTACAGGCGGTGCTGGTCTGACAGCCCGTCAAGCACTTGCAGAAGTGCATACCCGTGCGTTCGACGCTGCACACAAGTCGGAGGCTACCGCCTACATCAACGCCATCCAAGGCAAAGATGCGCTCTTTGATGCCATCGTGCAAGAGAACGCATGGGAGCTTTGCGGCGAAGGCTACCGCAAGTATGACTTGGAGCGCTGGAACCTGCTGAGTCAGAAGATTGACGAGTTCAAGCAAACCTACCAACAGGAGTTGGAAGACGGCGTTTATCCCAAGACGCTCTACTACAAGACCATCACCGACACTGAAGGTAACGTGAGCATCGATATGAGTTCTGTTTGCTGGAAGGTTGACGATGAACCATCCAATACATCAGGCTGGAAGACTAAGACATGGTGGGGTGCTGAGACAACTGCTTCGACCAAGAAGAATCTGGAAATGATTCTTCCCGAAACCAGTGCTGGTCTCAACAGTACGGTGAAGAACAGGTATCTCCTGCCTATCCCGACGACCAGCATCTCTAACTCCAACCACGCTTACGAAAACTCATATGGTTTCTAACGCACAAAAGGAATATAAACAATGAAACTCAAGAATATATCAAACATAGCACTTTCAGGAGCATTCATGCTCCTAGGTGCTGCTTCACTGAGCTCTTGCGCTGATCAAAACGATTGGGGCGTAGACGACGCTTTCGCAAGACTCTTCGGCGTGAACGGCGACAAAATCAAGGTCACCACAGCGGATGTCACTGCCGATGTGGAATTCAACACCGTGAAGGGTGCCGACTATTATATCATTGAAGTGAGCACCGACACGCTCACCGACGAGACACCTATGGGCGAAGGCAATGCCATCGTCTACGGACAGGACAAATCGATCACCACTTCTCCCGCCACGCTGAGCAATCTGGTTGGCGACTCAAAGTATCACCTCCGCATCAAAGCAATGGCTGAAAACACCAAGGAGTCACATTGGAACTACTACAACGATGGTGCCACATTCAAGACCAAGTCGGAGCAAATCTTCAACGACGCTACAGCAAGCGACCGCTCTGAGAATAGCCTGCGCGTGTCATGGGATGCTAACAAGACCGTGACCAACTTGATTGTTAAAGATGGTGACGGCAACGAGGTGCAAAACATCACCCTTGACGATGCTGCCAAGACAGCAGGCGAATATACCATCACTGGATTGACCGCATCGACTAACTACACCATCCTCATCATGAACGGCGAGGCAAAGCGCGGTTCACTCACACTGAGCACCACGGCTGCTATGCCTGCGGGTGACTATAAGGTGCAACTGGCTTCTGGCACACGCATCACAGGTGAACTCATTCAGCAATATGCCGATGAAGCGAAGGCTCAGACAGGCAAGAGCAGCGTAGCCATTACCATCGGTTTGGAAGCAAATGGCTCTTATGATGTGGCTTCCTATGCAGAAGATGGCACGGACGGAAATTCCAACCTCAAATTGCCCGAGGGTACATCGGTGACATTCTTCGGTATGTCGGGTGGCGAGGCTCCTACACTCAATTGGCTGAAGAGTCTTGACCTCGCGGGTGGTCACACCTACATCCGCTTCCAAAATGTGAAGATGACTGATGGCGGTAGTCAGTATCTCATCAACCAAAGCACAAGTTGTTCGGTGAGCGAACTGTCATTCACAGAGTGTAAGTTCAACAACTTTGAGCGTTCCTTTGTCCGTACACAGGGAACGGGAGTCATCAATATCGAGAACTTGATTGTGGACAACTGTGTAATAACCAATATGTCAACTGGTGATGGCTATTCTGTATTCCAGTTCAGCACAAATACAACAACTGTCGGCAAACTGGATATCAAGAACTCTACATTCAACAGTACGAGCAGAAGCTTTATAGAGTCTTCAAAGACAGCTATCACCAATGGTGTATACATCACCAACTGTACATTCTATGACAATGTGACAAGCGGTCGTTACTTTGCTGACTGCAACGGACAGAATACCAACATCATCCTGTCAGGTGTGATCCTCGGCAAGTCGAAAGCAAACACGGCAAAAGGTATCCGCACAAACGGATCTATCTCGGTGGACAACTGTCTGAGAACTTCAGATTGCATCTATTCATCAAACGACATCAAGGCACTGAAAGCCGGCTCCTCATCATCTGCAGACATTTTCACGGATGCAGCCAATGGCGACTTCACCTTGAAGATACCTCAGCACATTGGCGACCCACGCTGGTATGCAGAGTAAGCAATGAGTAATATTTCACACAAAAGGCGGAAGTTTTCACCACTTCCGCCTTTTTGTTTTTGATACGTTTGCAGAAGACCACGCCTTTGTGTACTTTTGCATCCGCATTACAAACGAACAAAACTGTATATCTAAAATTAGAAAAAACTATGAACAAATCATTCTGCAAGGCAATCTTGCTCTGCCTGTTAGCAATGCCTGCTACAGCCCTTGCTGACAGCGACGTGACCACAGAATCAAACAACCAAAACACACCCACAGGATGGACTGCCGTGCAACTGCCCAAGATACCGACAATCACTGCTGCCAACACTTTCAACATCAAGGACTATGGAGCCGACACTTCCAACGAAGACAACACCAAGGAAATTCAGGCTGCACTCGACGCTGTAC
>CAVKQP010000160.1:0-3322 GCA_963658165.1 Clostridium sp. CAG:302
GATCGGGCTTGCTGCGTTCAAAATCTTCAGATGTTAGAATAGCATCAAACATATCTTTCATAAGCCCATGTTTGTTGTAAACAGACTGCATCTTCATTTGGTTGGAGCTGGTTACGACTGCGGTCTTCACGCCATGTTTACGAAGGTCTGCGACAAAAGATTCGAAACCGGGAATAAACCGATACTCCATGGTCTGTTCAAACGCATCCGCAGCTTTTGTAATCTCATGTTGCTGTTCTATGTTATCCTTGAAATATCTTTCATAGATTTGCACCAGCGTCATCCCTTTAATTTTCTGCTCTAGTCCTTTCGATTCGGGATAATATCGCTTAAATACATTGCCCCAAAAGAAAGAATATTGTGCCTCCGTATCGAAGACCACGCCATCAAGGTCAAACAAAGCGCATTTGAATGTGTTTCCACTCTTGTTCATGCTATTCTTTTTTCCAAATTTAAGTGCAAAGGTAAGCATAATAATTGTGCGAGTACCTAAAAAAACAAAATTATTTTGCTTTTATTTTGTATATTACTCCTCTTTGCCGTAACTTTGCATAGTATTATTTGTAACAACATTTTGTGTATATGAAAAAGTTTTTAGCTTTCTCTTTTGCCACTACAATAGTGGCCGCCATGATGTGCGCATGCGAAAGTAATAAAAAACAAGGGGCGGGCAACGGAAAGGACTCGCTGACATTCGATAGCGTTGTCGTAGATACAACCGCCCATCTTACCGATAAAAAGGATAGTCCAAGTTGTGACATCAAGATAGCATTGACCTATGCAAAGGGGCTTAATGCCAATACAATCAACCAAACATTGCTTAAGAGCGAGGTTCTTATCCCAGACTTTATAGGCGGCATGGAAACCTCTACCGACAACATGGTAGCCGTAGTTGACTCCTTTGTGACTCGTTTCATTGCTGACTACAAGAAAACCAATATGCCTCTCTATGACGCAGACCACGACTCAGGCTTGCATAATGCCGAATATATCGTGAAGAGTAAGGTTGAAGAAGGACGTGAAGGCATATTGATACATACATCCGATGTATATCAATATGCTGGTGGAGCACATGGTTCGTCTCAGACTATAGTCAATAATATCGATGTGAAGAAGGGTCGCGTGTTGACTCTAAAAGATCTTCTCGTGCCTGGAGGAGAGACTAAAATCAAAGACATGATTGTCCAAAAGATGATGAAGGCTGAACATGTTGATAACTTTAAGGCATTGCAAGACAAGGGTTTCTTCATGGTGATGGAAGCATACGTGCCAGACAACTTTGTCTTGGGAAAGAAAGAAATTACATTTATTTATAATGCTGATGAAATCGCTCCTCATGTTATCGGTCAAGTTACGGTGTCTTTCCCCTATTCCGACTTAGAGAAACTCATGAAATAATACCATGGAACTCATTAAGAAATATTTTCCAAACCTTACGGAAGTCCAATTCAAACAATACGAAGCTTTGGATGCTTTGTATCATGATTGGAATCAGAAGATTAATGTCATTTCCCGTAAAGACATTGACAATCTCTACGAACACCATGTTCTTCACTCTTTGGCAATTGCTAAGGCCATTAACTTCCGCCCAGGTACAGAGATTTTAGATTTCGGAACGGGTGGCGGTTTCCCAGGTATTCCCCTTGCCATTATGTTCCCCGAATGCAAGTTTAAACTTATTGACGGAACAGGAAAGAAAATCCGAGTAGCAACAGAAGTGGCTCAATCCATCGGACTAAACAACGTGGTGGCAGAACATTTGCGCGGTGAAGAAGAGAAAGGAAAGTACGATTTCATCGTTAGTCGTGCCGTAATGCCTCTGCCCGACTTGATGAAGATTGTGAAAAAGAATATCGGGAAACGACAGCAAAACGCTCTACCTAATGGAGTCATCGTGCTGAAAGGTGGAGATTTGCAAGCTGAGCTTCATCCCTATCGTAATGTTGTGGACCAAACAGAACTGACCAACTGGTTTGAAGAAGAATGGTTCAAAGAGAAATATCTCATCTATTTGGGTGCTTAACTCTGAGAATTAAAATTAAAGGATATAGACAAATATATTATGCTGAGCATCAAGAAATTCGTCTGCAATATGATACAGGAAAATTGCTACGTGGTGAGCGATGAAACCAATGAATGTATCATCATAGACTGTGGCGCCTTCTATGAAGAGGAACGACGAGCCGTCGTTAATTATATACAAGAGAACAATTTTGCTCCCAAGCACTTGCTCTGCACACATGGACACATAGACCACAACTTTGGAAATAATACCATCTATGAGAGCTTCGGACTTAAACCCGAAGTTGAGGGTGGTGACGAGAAACTGATGGATATGCTCACTGAACAAGCGCAAATGATTGCCGGCGTGAAACTTGACTACAAGATGCCACCCGTAGGTAGATATCTTAGGGAGTCCGACTGCATATCGTTTGGCAATCATACGTTCACGCTACTCCATACACCTGGTCACACTCCTGGTGGCGTGTTCTATTACTGCAAGGAAGAAAAGGTTGCATTCAGCGGCGACACGCTTTTCCGTGGGAGCATTGGCAGAACAGACCTACCGGGTGGCAATTCGTTTCTCATCATCCAATGTCTGCGCATGATTGCTCAGTTGCCCGATGACACAATCGTTCTGCCGGGTCATGGTGAACAAACTACCATTGGCTACGAACTGCGCACCAATCCCTATATGGATAGATAAAACGGTATGCGTGCAAACATTAACGAGAAGATTATACTCGGCATAGACCCAGGAACAAACGTGATGGGATATGGTGCCATCCGCGTTATAGGCGGCAAGGCATCACTCATAGCCATGGGGGTCATAGATATGCGCAAAACATCCGACCCCTATCTTCGATTAGGGAAGATATTCGAGCGCGTGGCGGGTATCATCGATGAATACTTGCCCGATGAAATGGCCATTGAGGCACCGTTCTTCGGCAAGAACGTTCAGTCGATGCTCAAATTGGGAAGAGCCCAAGGTGTTGCCATCGCAGCAGCCATACACCATGACGTGCCGATTCACGAATATGCGCCCATGAAGATAAAGATGGCCATCACGGGGCAAGGTACTGCCAGCAAGGAACAGGTAGCAGGAATGTTGCAGCGCATGCTCCACATAGCCAAAGAGGAAATGCCTAAATTCATGGATGCCACCGATGCACTCGGAGCCGCCTATTGTCACTTTCTACAGATGGGTAGGCCTGAATCAACCGTGAACTATCATGGATGGAAAGATTTCATCAACAAGAACAAAGAGAGAATAAACACACGCGGCAACCAGTAGTGATTGTCTGACTTTCTGCTTATCGGC
>CAVKQP010000160.1:3332-4951 GCA_963658165.1 Clostridium sp. CAG:302
TATAAGAACTATGCAGAAGATTATCAATATCACGGAAGGTGTGGCAAGGATGCCCCAATGGCGAATGGCTGAACCTGTGAACTTTGAATTAGACGCTGACGAGCACATGGCGATTGTTGGTCCTAACGGCGGCGGTAAATCAATGCTCATCGATATCATTATCGGTCGCCACCCCTTGCTTATGCGTGATCCTGAATACGATTTCGCGCCGAGCACTAAGGAGCTGGTTGCCGACAACATACGCTACATCACTTTCCGCGACAGCTATGGAGGAGACAACGACTCCACCTATTATCTTCAACAACGCTGGAATCAGCAGGAGATAGACCAAAGCACGCCTACAGTGAACAAAGTGCTCGAAGAAGCCTATCGACAGGCTGGTGAAGACAACCCCCAGCGTAGGGAACTACAAAAGCACGTTTACCAGTTGTTCCATATGGAGCACTTGTTGGACAAATATATCATCCTTTTATCAAGCGGAGAACTCAGAAAGTTCCAATTGGCTAAGACTCTCTTTGCCGAACCCCGCGTGCTTATCATGGACAATCCTTTTATCGGACTTGATGCCGAAACGCGCGATCAACTGAAGGAGTTGCTCAAGACACTTGCCCACGAACGTGCGTTGCAAATCATATTGGTGCTTTCTAAGACCGACGACATACCCGACTTTATCACCCACGTTGTGGAAGTGAAAGACATGAAAGTGGGCACTAAGATGACGCGCCAAGCCTATTTGGAAAGTCAAACACCCATAGCTCCACATGTGTTGGATGCAAGCATAAGGCAAGCTATCTTGGACCTGCCCTATAGTGACAAGGAGTACAACACCAATGAAGTAGTCAAGATGAACAAGGTGTGCATACGCTACGGCGAGCGCACCATCTTGAAAGACTTAGATTGGACCGTGATGAATGGTGAACGTTGGGCACTCAGCGGACAGAACGGAGCGGGCAAGTCTACCCTACTCTCACTCGTCTGTGCAGACAATCCACAAAGTTACGCCTGTGACATTGCTCTATTTGGCAATCCGAGAGGATCTGGCGAGAGCATCTGGGACATCAAGAAGCACATTGGCTATGTGTCTCCGGAAATGCATCGTGCTTATCAGCGCGATATGCCATCCATACGCATCGTGGCAAGCGGACTACAAGATTCTGTGGGACTCTATGTGAAGCCCAAAGAAGAAGACTATGATAAGTGTCGCTTCTGGATGAAGACCTTTGGATTGGAAGGAATGGAAGATCGCACATTCCTCAAACTGTCGAGTGGCGAGCAACGATTGGTGTTGTTGGCACGTGCCTTCGTGAAAGACCCCGAACTGCTCATCCTTGATGAACCTCTGCACGGCTTAGACCTGCACAACCGTAGACTTGTCAAGGATATCATCGAGGCATTCTGTGAGCGCAAGAACAAGACTATGATTATCGTGACGCACTATAAGGAAGAACTTCCTGCTTGCATTGACCATAGCATCTATCTCATGCGACACGTGTAAATAACTATATTATTAATTCACCTCAAACATCAAGACAATGAAAAGATTGGCAACCATCGTGGCACTGTTGTGCATGATTACACTCAGCGCTGGAGCACAAGACGTGTTCAACGATATATACAAG
>CAVKQP010000161.1:0-4927 GCA_963658165.1 Clostridium sp. CAG:302
CTATATGGCTCGCCACCGCTCCATCCAAGAAAAACTCACGTTCATCTTCAGCGCTAAAAGCCTGACACAGATGTACCGTCGTCTGCGTTTCGTGCGTGAATATGCCGCCTATCAGCGCAACCAAGGAGAAATACTCAAGCAGAAACAACGCCAGATTGACCAAAAAAATCTGCAATTGGAGCAAGTAAAAGGCCATAAGGGCGTATTATTATATAAAGGTAAACAAGCCCATGCAGCCTTGCAAGGTCAGCAAGCAGAACAGCAAAAGATAGTAGCTGGACTACAAAGCCAACAGAAAACCATACAACAGGTCATTGATGAGCAACGAAAGAAAGACGCCTTGCTCAACGCACAGATAGACCGCCTGATAGCTGAAGAAATCGCTAAGGCGCGGGCAAGAGCAGCCGAAGAAGCTAAACGGAAAGCCGCTATTGAGGCAGCCAAGAAGAGAGCAGAAGAACTGGCAAGAAAGAAAGCTGCCGCAGAGGCTGCCGCCAGAGAGAATGCGCGCCGTATTGCAGCAGCAAAAGCTGAAGAAGAACGGCTGAAAGCTGCTGCAGAGGCTGCAGAAGCTGCAAAAAAGAGTGCTGAAGAAAGAGCTCAAGCAGCACAGGCTGCACGTGAAGCAAGAGCAGCACGCGAAGCTGCAGAAAGAAAAGCTGAAGCTGAAAAGAAGCAAGCAGACAAAGACATAGCCGAAACGAAAAAAGAAAGCAATGAGGTCTTGACCTTCAGCACAGAAGATAGAAAACTGAGCAATAACTTCGAAGCGAACAAGGGAAGACTGCCCATGCCTATTACAGGTGGATATAAAATCGTCAGTCATTTCGGCCAATACAATGTGGAAGGTCTGCAAAACGTACGACTCGACAACAAGGGCATCAACATCAAAGGCAGTACAGGATGTCAGGCTCGCAGCATCTTCTCAGGTGAAGTGAGTGCCGTCTTCGGATTTGGCGGTACCATGGTCGTGATGGTCAGACATGGCGCCTACATATCCGTCTATTGCAACCTGCGCTCAGTCAGCGTTCATAAAGGGCAACACGTGAGTACCAAGCAACCGCTCGGGAGTATTGGTTCTGACAACATCTTGCAATTCCAACTGCGAAAAGAGACTGCCAAGTTGAATCCAGAGTCGTGGTTAGGAAGATAACATCCTTCGCAAAGCACACATCGCTGGATATCAAACGGTATATTAACAGAATAAGTCCCGCAAGACATCAAGCGATTTCATTTCAGGAAAGTCTGGGATGTGAAGTTTATAGAAAGTAATAATAACCTCAAGACACCGCCAACGTTGCGCTCTTGACATAGAATAAAGTTTCATGGTAGGATAATCCATACGCATGAGCAAGACCACTTTCTCAGATTCTTCAGGTTTTAGATAATCTGAATGCGGTGGAAGAAGTGGAACAAAACACCCATTGCGAAGATCGAAATAAGCTCCTTGCGAATTTAAGTTAGGACAGAAGCCCAAGAAAAGCGTCAAGCGCATCAAAAAGACAATATGGAAATTGGCAAAACCATTGTTAGCTTTATCAAGCCAACGAAACGCTGTCTCTATATAATTATATAAAGGTGTATTCTTTTGTTCTGTTCGTGTTGCATAGCAAAGAACCTCGCACAAGAATAGTGCTATCGATACTTTACGAGGTTCGAAGGACAAAGAAACATAAGGAATGGCAATGTTCGCGTCCTTAATCTTATGCAAAGATTCCTTTGATCGCAGGTCGAAAGACAAATCCAAGAGAGTTGCCGGCTGGAAGTATTGCCTTTTCAACTTCCCATGAGCCCCCTTAGGCATACGCACAATGAAGGACAAGCGCCCACATTCGCGGGTGAACATGTCTACAATTAAAGACTGCTCACCATACTTAAAGGATTTCAACACTACGGCTCTTGTTTTAGTCAACATATGTGCAAAATTACTAAAAAATGAAGAATTATCGCATTTTCTTCTCAATTTATTTGGTGCGTAAGGAAAATGATTGTACCTTTGCACCCGCTAATCAAAACAACGGTCCCTTCGTCTATCGGTTAGGACGAGAGATTTTCATTCTCTAAAGAGCAGTTCGATTCTGCTAGGGACTACAATAAAAATAAAAGAAGAAAACAAAGATGGCAAATCACAAATCATCAGAAAAAAGAATCCGTCAGGACAAGGCTAAGGCTTTGCACAACAGATACTATGCAAAGACTATGCGTAACGCAGTTCGCAAGCTGCGCGCAATCACTGACAAGGAAGAGGCCATAAAGCTTTATCCTTCCGTTCAGAAGATTTTGGACAAGTTGGCTAAGACTAACATTATCCACAAGAACAAGGCTGCCAATTTGAAATCTAGCCTCACACTGCACATCAATCAGTTGGGCTAATTTATAAGGCAACAAAGATACAAAGAGTCGCAATTCGTATTTCGAATTGCGACTTTCTTTGTTTTATACAAAACTAACACCACAAAAATTTCTCTGTATCAGTCTTTTTCAGTATCTTTGCAAGAGTTATGCATAATGATACAGTGGCATTCGATCACTCTTCATCACATAGCGCCCCAAGACATTACATAAGCAAAATACCACACATAAATATGGCAGAAATACAAAACACAGAGAACAATTATTCAGCCAGTAATATTCAAGTACTTGAAGGACTTGAAGCAGTGCGCAAACGCCCTGCCATGTACATTGGCGATATAAGCGAAAAAGGCCTTCATCACCTGGTTAACGAAACTGTTGACAACTCTATCGATGAGGCGATGGCAGGATATTGTAAGAACATCGAGGTCACCATCAACGAAGACAACTCCATCACCGTGCAGGACGATGGTCGAGGTATTCCCGTAGATGAGCACAAGAAACTCCACAAGTCAGCACTTGAAGTGGTTATGACCGTCTTGCATGCAGGAGGTAAGTTTGACAAAGGTTCCTACAAAGTGTCTGGTGGTTTGCATGGTGTGGGTGTTAGTTGTGTGAATGCCCTTTCCACCCACATGAAGTCACAAGTATTCCGCGATGGTAAAATCTATCAACAGGAATACGAAAAAGGCAAGCCGCTTTATCCTGTGAAAGTAGTAGGAGAGACGCAACTTCAAGGTACACGGCAGCAATTCTGGCCAGACCCAAGCATATTCACTACAACCATTTACAAGTGGGACATCATTGCTTCACGCATGCGTGAGTTGGCTTATCTGAATGCTGGCATAAAAATAGAGCTCACAGACCTTCGTCCCGACGAAGAAGGACACATCCGCAAGGAAGAGTTTCATGCAAAAGACGGACTCAAAGAGTTCGTACGCTACGTAGACCGCCATCGCACACACCTCTTTGACGACGTCATCTATCTGAAGACAGAGAAACAAGGTGTGCCTATCGAAGTAGCCATCATGTACAATACAGACTACTCTGAGAACATCCACTCCTATGTCAACAATATCAACACGATAGAGGGCGGTACGCACCTCACAGGCTTCCGTGCAGCGCTCACCCGCACATTGAAGACATATGCCGATAACGATCCTGTAATCGCAAAATCTATCGAGAAAGCGAAGATAGAGATCTCTAGTGAAGACTTCCGCGAGGGACTCACTGCCGTAATATCCGTGAAGGTGGCTGAGCCTCAATTCGAAGGACAGACCAAGACTAAGTTGGGAAATAGCGAAGTAGCAGGCGCCGTTCAACAAGCCGTGGGCGAAGCCTTGAGCAACTATCTTGAAGAGCACCCCAAAGAGGCCAAAATGATTTGCGACAAGGTGATTCTTGCTGCCACAGCCCGAATCGCTGCGCGTAAAGCCCGCGAAACCGTACAACGTAAAAACGTCATGACGGGCGGCGGACTCCCTGGAAAGTTGGCAGACTGCTCTAACAAAGACCCAAAAGAATGTGAGATATTCCTCGTCGAGGGAGACTCCGCCGGAGGTTCTGCCAAGCAAGGACGCGACCGTTATACACAAGCCATTCTTCCATTGCGTGGTAAGATATTGAATGTAGAGAAGGTGATGTGGCACAAAGTGTTTGAAAGTGAGTCTGTAATGAACATCATCCAAAGCATCGGAGTTCGCTTCGGTGTCGAAGGAGAGGATGACAAGGAAGCTAATATCGACAAACTGCGCTACGACAAGATTATCATCATGACCGATGCCGACGTCGATGGTTCACACATCGACACGCTAATCATGACTCTCTTCTATCGTTTCATGCCGAAAGTCATTCAAGAAGGCCATCTTTACATTGCCACACCTCCCCTATATCTCTGCACATACAAGAACAAGGTGAAGGAATATTGCTATACAGACCAACAGCGTCAAGCCTTCTTGGACAAGTATGGTAATGGTGTGGAAGACGGAAAGAGCATTCACACACAGCGCTACAAAGGTCTTGGTGAGATGAACCCCGAACAACTTTGGGACACGACCATGAATCCTGAGACGCGCTTACTCAAGCAAGTAACCATAGAGAACGCAGCAGATGCAGACGAAATTTTCTCTATGCTCATGGGTGATGATGTAGAACCACGCCGCGAGTTTATTGAGAAAAATGCCACCTACGCAAACATCGATGCATAAAGACATTACATATCAAGCAAAACCCAGTCCCTTCGAGGATTGGGTTTTTCGTTCTATTAGATCTGTTGCTTTTTGTCAGTTTTACACAAAGACAACACAAAGAACTAATTAAAAGATGTTTTCATTGCGACGCCTAGAATTATCATGTAACTTTGTAGTTGTGAAAGAACTATGCTTATTCGTCTTTACTATTGCGTGCTGTGCAGTGGTAAATGCCCATACATCCTTACCATTAAGACTATGGTACGACAAACCTGCCGTCTATTTCGAAGAGTCATTGCCTATTGGCAACGGCAAACTCGGAGCACTTGTCTACGGACATCCAGACGATGAACGCATATTCCTCAACGACATCACACTTTGGACAG
>CAVKQP010000162.1:0-4912 GCA_963658165.1 Clostridium sp. CAG:302
ACAGTGCCGTGAAAAGCACCGCCCATCTACTTGAAGAGGTACATGGCGACACGTTCTCCGACAAGAGTCAGAGCGGCATCACAAGTCTCTCCGATGAACAAGCGTTGCCCAACTTCCTTTTTTACACCAGCGACAACAACGGCAAGACCAACTTCGCCTTGAAGAATATCACCGAACACGAAGATGGTAGCATCACGTTTGACTACGTGGCAGATGTGGCAAGCGGCATCCGTAGCCTTCATGAAGACGCCATGAACGATGAAAACATCTACACACTCGGCGGCACATTCGTAGGCACCAACCTGCAAACTCTGCCCAAAGGCATCTATATAAAGAACCACAAGAAAATCGTAAAGGAATAATATCACATCATGAGAATTGACATCATTACCGTGTTGCCCGAAATGTTGGAGGGCTTTATCAACGAATCCATATTGGCGAGAGCGCAAAAAAAAGGCTTGGCAGAAATCCATCTCCACAACTTACGCGACTACACGCTCGACAAATGGAGACGCGTAGACGATTATCCTTATGGTGGTTTTGCAGGCATGGTGATGCAATGCGAGCCCATAGACCGTTGCATCTCTGCCCTCAAAGCCGAACGCCACTACGACGAAGTCATCTTCACCTCGCCCGACGGAGAGCAGTTTGACCAACATGTGGCCAACGACCTATCGATGAAAGAGAACATCATCATCCTTTGTGGACACTATAAAGGCATCGACCAACGTGTGCGCGACCATCTTATCACCCGTGAAATCAGCGTCGGCGACTATGTGCTCACGGGAGGCGAACTGCCCGCTGCAGTGATGGCAGATGCCATTGTGCGACTCGTACCCGGTGTTATCAGCGACGAGCAAAGTGCCCTCTCCGACTGCTTCCAGGACGATATGCTTTCCGCCCCCATCTACACACGTCCAGCCGACTACAAGGGGTGGAAGGTGCCCGACATCCTTCTCAGTGGAAACGAAGCTAAAATCAAAGACTGGGAAATAGAGCAAAGCTATGAGCGCACCAAGCGCCTCCGTCCCGATTTGTTGGAGAAAAAGAAATAAAAGGACGCATAGTTAGCACTCGTTACACTGCCTTTAACTAGTGCTAACTATGCGACTAACGATGTGCAGAAGGCATATTAACGCATCGTTAGTCGCATAGTTAATATTGGCAGCAATATTTCTTGACATATATAAGAAAGTTTCGAGGGGTTACGAAACAAGGGGATAGTTTCATTTGTCCCAATACTCCTCACAAAACTTCTCACCTAGGTTGAACCCTTCCTCATAAAGGCGTTCAAGTTTGGCAGTATCTTTCTCGATACGCCCCACCTCAAGTGGACGTTGCGGACGAATGCACACCACTTGTCCGCTATCCTCCAATTGGTCTATCATATCGAGTTGTCGGTTATAGCATTCGATGCGATGACTCAAAGCCACACGCAACCGCGGATATTTCTTATAGATGAATTTCGGTATCTTATAGTCATGTCCTCCACTGCGATACCCCTTATTGCGGGTGAGCACCAGCACATTTTTGTTATGTCCCTGCTCCATGGAACGCATCACCGGCACACTGTCCACAATGCCTCCATCAAGCATCGGGACACCATCAACCCACACTATTTTGCTCACATAAGGCAGACTACTGCTGGCACGCACGATGTCGAGCAGTCGCTGGCGATTACCATCCCGTTCGGTGAGATAGCATGCACGTCCAGTCACACAGTCGGTAGTAACCATCTCAAAAACAGACGGATTGGAGAAATAAGTGTCGTAATCATAAGGCAACAACTGGTTGGGAAACTTGTCATAGAGCAGTTCCCTATCGAATATGCAACCTTGCGTAACCAGATGACGCAAGCCGATGTATTGATAGCGAGCCAGATAGTCGATGTTAGAGATTCGTGCACGGCGCGGCTGCCTGCTCATATAGGAAAGCCCATTGCACGCACCTGCAGACACCGCCACCACATAAGGGAAAAACAACTCGTGCTTCATAAAGCCATCGAGCACGCCACTGGTAAATACACCGCGCATGCCACCCCCTTCAAGTACAAGTCCCGTGTTGCGATCAATATGCATAAAAAGTCATTATTTTTACTGCAAAGTTAGCAATTATCTACATAATAATGCGTATCTTTGCAAGCAATTTACAGACAAACCATAATATATAACAATTATGTTTAGCAAAGAGACCTACGTAGGCCGACGCGCAGAGTTGAAAAGACTCGTAAAGAGCGGCATCATCATTCTCTTCGGAAACAACGATTCACCTTGCAACTTCCCCGCAAATGGATACTATCCTTTCCGTCAAGATTCCTCTTTCCTTTACTATTTCGGTCTGCAACGTGACGGACTCGTAGGTGTCATTGACATCGACAACAACATCGAGACCCTCGTAGGAGACGACATCGACATAGAAGATATCGTGTGGTATGGTTCGGTAGAAAGCGTGCACGACATGGCAGAATCCGTGGGTGTAGCTTGCATAGCCCCCATGCGCAGCTTGAAGACCATATGCAACGATGCCATGCGTCAGAAGCGCACCATCCATTTCCTCCCCCCTTATCGCCACGATATCAAGCTCCAGATATTCGATTTATTAGGCATACACCCCAATCAGCAAAAAGAGTCGGCATCGCTAACACTCATCAAGGCTGTGGTCAAGATGCGTTCAACCAAAGACGCACAGGAAATTGAGGAATTGGAACGTGCCGCAATCGTTGGCTACAAGATGCACACCACCGCCATGAAGCTCACCCGACCGGGTGTCACCGAGAAGTTTGTCGGTGGCCAAGTGGATGGCATCGCCAACTCGTATGGCGCCATGGTGAGTTTCCCAACCATTTATACGCAACACGGAGAAATCATGCACGGCAATCCATCGATGCGTCCACTTGAAGCAGGACGACTCGCTCTCTGCGACGCTGGAGCCGAAACCATCAACAATTATTGCTCTGACAACACGCGCACCATGCCAGTAAGTGGCAAGTTTACGCAGCGTCAGTTGGAAATATACTCCATCGTGGAGGCTTGCCACGACTACACTCTGAAGGTTGCCAAACCTGGCGTGAAATACTTTGACGTGCATCTTGCCGTGTGCAAACTGATGACCGACCGACTGAAAGAACTCGGACTGATGAAGGGTGACACGGAAGAAGCTGTAGCCGCCGGTGCACACGCCATGTTCCTGCCCCACGGACTGGGTCACATGATGGGAATGGACGTTCACGACATGGAATCGTTAGACCAACGCTACGTAGGCTTCGATGAAGAGACCCAGCCTCGTTTGGATCAGTTCGGAACCAATTGTCTGCGCATGGGACGACGCTTGGAAGAAGGTTTTGTGGTAACCGATGAACCTGGCATCTACTTCATCCCCGCCCTCATTGACGATTGGAAGGCAAGTGGTCACTGCAAGGACTTCATTAATTTCGACCTTCTTGAAACCTACAAAGACTTCGGAGGCATACGCATCGAAGACGATGTGCTCATCACCAAGGACGGTTGTCGCTTCATCGGCAAAGACCGCATCCCCTATCATCCCAAAGATGTGGAAGCATTTATGGCAGAGAACCGCGACTAAAAAGTGCATCACGCAAAAGGTAAAGCTAAGAAAAACAATAAACAATACAGATTAGAATGAAAAAAACTTTAGCCATCGCTCTTCTTGCCCTCGTGAGCATGAGTGCAAACGCAGAGCAAAGGAAAGACTCTGTGAAGAGCAACAAACCCGTATTCACAGTAGTTAAGGAGAACAAGATTACAAGTATCAAAGACCAAAACCGCAGCGGCACGTGCTGGGACTACTCTACCCTCTCTTTCTTCGAGGCAGAAATCCTCAAGAAGACGGGCAAGACCTACGACCTCTGCGAGTCGTTCGTGGCCAATAAAACCTATATGGACCGCGCCATACAAGTAGTGCGTTTCCATGGCGACTGCCAATTCTCACAAGGTGGATCTGCCTACGATCCCCTCTATGTCATTCAGAACTATGGCATCTGTCCTGAAGATGCCATGCCTTTCCCCGGCTCTCTCTATGGCGATTCACTAAACAACTTCAACGAGTTCTTCTCTTTGCTTGAGCCCTACGTATCTGCTGTAGCCAAGAGCTCAGCCAAGAAGATTTCTCCCCAATGGAAAGTAGGTTTCCAGGGCATCCTTGATGCTTACCTCGGCAAATGCCCCGAAAAGTTCACCTATCAGGGCAAGAGCTATACACCACAGACCTTTGCTGCAAGCCTCGGTCTCGATTGGAACGACTATGTGAGCATTACATCCTATACACATCATCCATTCTGGACATCGTTCGCCGTAGAAGTGCAAGACAACTGGCGCTTCCCCCTCTCTTGGAACGTGCCTATGGACGACATGATGCGCATCATCGACAATGCTGTGATGAATGGTTACACTGTTGCTTGGGGTGGTGACGTGAGCGAAGATGGCTTCACACGCCAAGGTTTGGCCTACATGATCGACACCAAGAAGACCGAAAGCCTTGCAGGTAGCGACATGGCTCGTTGGCTCAAACTCACTTCTGCCAAGAAGGCAAGCGTGCTCGACTCACTGGGTTGCACCGTTCCCGAAGTTATCCCAACACAGGAAATGCGCCAGCAGCGCTATGACAACTGGGAACTTACCGACGACCACGGCATGCTCATCTTTGGTATTGCTAAAGACCAAAATGGTAAGGAATACTATATGGTGAAGAACTCTTGGGGTGAAACAGGCGACTATAAAGGCATCTGGTATATGACCAAGAACTTCATTGCAGCCAACACAATGGACTTTATGGTTAACAAAAACGCCATACCTAAAGACATCCGCAAGAAACTCGGCATCTAAATTGCCGCAAAAAAGAATGGGGATGTGTCAAAACTGGCGCATCCTCTTTTTTATGCGCAAAGCCCCGACTT
>CAVKQP010000163.1:0-4905 GCA_963658165.1 Clostridium sp. CAG:302
ATAATTCCTTGTTCCTGGAATACTTTCTTCAATATCTGTACAGAGCGTTCTACCTGCTCTTCCGTGTGAGTAGCCATCAGCGCATAGCGCACCAATGTGTCTTGTGGAGCACATGCAGGCGGAATCACCGGGTTGATAAATACACCTTCATCGAATGCACGAGCAGTAACAGTGAAAGTCTTGTCTACATCACGCACATAAAGCGGAATGATAGGACTTTCGGTATCGCCTATCTCAAAGCCTTCTTCTTGGAAACGCTTCAAAGCATACTTGGTAACCTTCCAAAGAGCCTCTATGCGTTCGGGCTCCTGCTGCAGAATATGGAGAGCCTCCAAAGCGGCTGCTGTTGCTGCAGGTGTGTTAGACGCAGAGAAAATATAAGTACGGCAAGTGTGACGCAAGAAGTTAATGGTATCTTTGTCTGAAGCAATAAAACCGCCGATAGAAGCAAGCGACTTGGAGAATGTACCCATAATGAGGTCAACTTCATCGGTGAGACCGAAATAGTCACAAACGCCACGACCATGATCGCCAAACACACCAATACCATGAGCCTCGTCAACCATGATTGAACAATTATACTTGTGCTTCAGTTCCACAATCTCTGGAAGTTTGGCAAGGTCACCTTCCATCGAGAACACACCATCAACCACAATCAGCTTAACAGCTTCTTGAGGAAGCCCTTGGAGCACACGTTCCAAATCTGCCATGTCATTGTGCTTGTAATGCAACTGACGAGCAAAAGACAAACGGCGTCCGTCTACGATACTAGCATGGTCACGATCGTCACAGATGATATAGTCACCCTTTCCTACCACCATAGCCAACACACCTTGGTTCACACTGAATCCGGTGGAAAGACAAAGACAATCGTCTTTGTGGATGAATTCGGAAATTTCTTTCTCCAACTTCACGTGGATATCAAGTGTTCCGTTAAGGAAGCGGCTACCTGCGCATCCGGAACCATATTGGTCAAGTGCGGCCTTGGCTGCATCAATGATGCGTTGATCGCCTGTCAGACCTGTATAAGCATTTGAGCCAAACATAAGGACTTTATGTCCTCCCATTTCAACTTCAGTACCCTGCTTACCTGTGATTTCACGGAAATAAGGATACACACCAGCTGCCATAAACTTCTGCGGCTCGCGATAATTCTTGTATCTTTCTTGTAATTGTCCCATTATATAAAAAGGTGTAGCCTAGCTACCATTGTTTTTATTACAGGTTGCAAAGTTACAAAAATTGCGGTATATACGGACAAAAATCATAGGAAATTTGCCCTCATCCGAAAAATAAGAGATGCCAAACGGCATTATATATCTTTTTTTCGTAACTTTGCGCATGATATGACGGCCAAGAAGAATATAGTTTTCATCATGAATCCCATCTCGGGAACTGTCAGCAAAGCGGGTATTCCCGACATCATCGACAGAACGTTGGACAAGGAGAAGTTTGACTATGTCATCAAGCATACAGAGTATGCAGGACACGCCTCTGACCTTGCCCGCGAAGCGGCAGATGCTGGAACCGATATCGTTGTGGCAGTGGGTGGCGATGGAACCGTGAACGAAGTGGCACGTGCCATCGTTCACACCCACACGGCATTGGGCATCATCCCTTGTGGTTCTGGCAATGGGCTCGCACGCCACCTAACCATCCCGCTTGATTTCAAGAAAGCTATCCAAATTCTGAACCGCTGCGAAATACACGACCTCGACTACGGCATCATCAACGACATGCCTTTCTTCTGCACCTGCGGCATGGGATTTGACGCCTTTATCAGTTTGAAGTTTGCCATGTCGGGCAAGCGAGGTCCTATCAGTTATGCAGAAAACGTGCTCAAGGAAGGTTTGAAATACAAACCAGAAACCTATATCATCGAAGACGAGAACGGGACTCAACAATATGAGGCTTTCCTCATATCATGCGCCAATGCCTCACAATATGGGAACAATGCCTATATCGCACCACAAGCATCCATGAGCGACGGACTGCTTGACGTAATCATCATGGAACCGTTCGACCTCATCGAAGCGGCACAGGTGAGCATTGATATGTTTAACAAGACGCTCAACAAGAACTCGAAAATCAAGACTTTCAAAGCGAGCCGACTACACATACACCGGGCAAATCCTGGCGTGATTCACTATGATGGCGACCCCATCATGACAGGGAGCGATGTGGACATCGCCATCAAAAAGAAGGGCATCAAGATTGTTGTCAATCCTGATGCCGACAAGAGTGTGCGCCGCCCCAATGCCATCCAATCTGCCTTCTGCGAATTTTTCAACGACATCAACAGCGTACGCGAAGATTTAACAAAACAAGGACGACAAATTCAAGCCCTCAACAAGAAGCTGCTCAAAAAATTGAACATCTAACGGAATAGTTATCCCCATCAAGAAAATTCATTGAAGAGAGATAGTTGCTCCTTTCCTTTTATGCGGAAAAATACTCTATATCTTAATCTAGCTAAACTTTCATTGAATTTTGGCTTCTAAAACGCACTAGGCTGCATTGCCCAACGCACTACGGTGCGATGACGATTGCACTATAGTGCGTTGGGCATCGTACCATAGTGCATTTTTTAATGGATTACTGCTGAATAGGTACTTGAAAAAACAATGGCAAAAAAATAAGCCGCATTCCATACAGAGATGAAATGCGGCAATATTTTGTAATTAAACCTATGTTCGAATTACTTTACTTTAGCAACGATAGCCTTGAATGCCTCAGGATGGTTAACAGCGAGGTCTGCGAGCACCTTGCGGTTGATCTCGATACCTGCCTTGTGAAGAGCACCCATCAATGTTGAATAGCTCATATTTTCGAGACGAGCGGCTGCGTTGATACGCTGAATCCACAATGCGCGGAAGTTGCGCTTCTTGTTGCGACGATCACGATAAGCGTAAGTAAGACCCTTTTCCCAAGTGTTCTTAGCTACGGTCCAAACATTCTTTCTTGCTCCGTAATAACCACGGGTAAGCTTTAAAATTCTTTTTCTTTTAGCACGTGAAGCAACGTGATTTACTGATCTTGGCATAATTTTCTTTCTTTAAAATGTTTGTTTGACTTTGATTAACGAAGGCAGAGCAAGTCACGTACCTGCTTCATGTTTGTCTGGTCCACGATTGTCTGGTGTACCAAATTGCGTTTCTGCTTCTTTGTTTTCTTAGTCAGAATGTGACTGTGGTAAGCGTGATGTCTTTTGATCTTACCTGTTCCGGTGAATCTGAATCTCTTCTTTGCACCAGAGTTTGTCTTTACTTTTGGCATTTTTTTTAATGTTTAAATTGTTATTTATTATATGATGGCAACGCATATACCTGGCGTTACGCACCTTCTTTTCATTTTAAAGTTTCCTTACACTATTGATTATTCTTCGCCCTTAAGCTTTTTCAAAGCGTCTCCACCATTTTTCGCATTGGCGAAGAGACCTCCATTTGTGGGCAACTCCAAGCTTTCAGCATTATCGCTTTGTGATTGACGTGCAGCTTCTTTGGCATCAGCCTCACGCTTCTCACGGTCCATTTTCTGCTGACTCTTCTTCACCACACCAGCTTTCTTGGGTGCCATATAGAGGAACATCTTTTTACCTTCCAACTTCGGGAGTTGTTCTACCTTTCCATATTCCTCAAGATCGTTGGCGAAACGAAGCAACAACACTTCTCCTTGTTCCTTAAAAAGGATGGAACGGCCGCGGAAAAACACATATGCACGAACCTTGTTTCCTTCTTCCAAGAACTCTTTGGCGTGTTTCAGCTTGAACTGATAATCGTGCTCATCGGTTTGTGGTCCGAAACGAATTTCCTTTACTTCCACCTTCACCTGTTTCTGCTTCATTTCCTTTGCACGCTTTTTCTGCTGGTAAAGGAATTTCGAATAGTCGATGAGACGACAAACAGGAGGCTGGGCATTGGGTGAGATTTCAACGAGATCCACACCCTCTCGACGTGCTTGATCCAACGCTTGGCGTGTAGGCATTACTGTCGAACCGCTCTCGCCTACGATGCGGACTTCCCGAACGCGAATCTGTTCATTCACGCGGTACTTGTTTGTCATTTTGTCATTCTTCATTCAACTATTTTTGATAAGCGGGTGCAAAGTTACTTATTTTCCACTGACCGGACAAATTTTCGTCTTCTTTTTTTTAAACAAAAACCTTCTATCTATCTCATACTACGACATATGCAGTAAAAAAGAGAGTGGCTTTGAAGCCCAAAGCCTCAAAGCCACTTCCATATAGGTTCAAATATTATTCATTGACAGCAGACAATTGCTTTGCCACTTCGTCATTAATACGTTGTGCAAATTCTTCCATCGTCATGGTAGCCTGTTCGCCGCCTCCTTGCTTACGCATGGAAACAAGTCCTTCTGCCGATTCCTTTTCACCGACGATAACCATATAAGGTACACGTTTCAACTCGTTGTCACGGATCTTACGGCCAATCTTCTCGTTACGATCATCGATGAGCGCACGCACGCCCTTGCGATCAAGATATTTGGCAACCTTCTTGGCATAGTCATTAAATTTCTCCGAAATAGGAAGAATTGCCACCTGATCTGGGGTAAGCCACAAGGGGAAATGTCCTGCAGTATGCTCAATAAGCACGGCAGTGAAGCGTTCGAGCGAACCGAATGGTGCGCGATGAATCATCACTGGAATCTTCTTGGTATTGTCTTCTGCCGTATATTCCAATTTAAAGCGCTCAGGCAAGTTGTAATCCACCTGAATAGTACCCAACTGCCATTTACGACCGATGGCATCTTTCACCATGAAGTCAAGCTTGGGGCCATAGAAGGCAGCCTCGCCTTCCACTTCTGTTGTATGAAGTCCCTTCTCTTTGCAAGCCTCACGGATGGCGTTCTCGCTCTCTGCCCAAATCTCCTCCGAGCCGATATACT
>CAVKQP010000164.1:0-4889 GCA_963658165.1 Clostridium sp. CAG:302
CTCCTCGCGGACTTGAAGAAGAGCGCAGACTACTCTATGTGGCAATTACACGAGCCGAGCGCCATTGCATCATGACCTATGCCCAAAACCGTTTCCGGTATGGAAGAATGGAGTGCGACAGTCCTAGTCGGTTCTTGAATGACATTGACCCGCAATTCTTGGATGCCCGAAAATATGGATCGTTGGGAGGCAATGGAAGTACAAGCCATTCCTATGGTTATAGTAACAATGGATGGAACGCCCACTATCAAAACAGCCAACCTGTTGCCTCACAGTTCAAAGCAGACCCTCGCCCCAAAGAAACGCATCCCCAGCGTCCTTCCGCACCTGTAGATCCTTTCTCCGAATCATTCAAACGCAAATTAATGGAAGGCGGAGCCAATCTTCGAAAGATAGACCATGCGATGAGCAAAGGCAGAGAATCGGCAATGCCAAAATATTCTGCTGTTCACGCATTTGGCGCTTCTCCATCAGCATTAAGCAAATTGTCTGTGGGCAACGTGATCGAACACCAACGCTTTGGTGTAGGGAAAGTCATTGCGCTGGAGGGAAATGGTGAGAACACCAAAGCGACTGTGGCATTCCAAAACGCAGGAACAAAACAACTCCTCTTGAAATTTGCTCGCTACAACATCATCGAATAAACCACCTAAAAGGCGCTCATAAAGCTCATGAATATGAGTAAGATACGGTTGAAATAATAAAAAACCTTAAAACAAAACATTTGCTTTGGCTATATTTTGCACAGTCAGGAAAAGTTTGTAAATTTGCACCCTGTTTGGAATAAGTATCAAAAAACGAAAACAAAAAATTTAGATAGAAATGTCGAAAATTTGTCAGATTACAGGGAAAAGAGCTCAAATGGGCAACAATGTTTCCCACTCAAAACATCGTACAAAGCGTAGCTTTGACGTGAATCTGTTCAGCAAGAAGTTCTATTATGTAGAAGAAGGTTGCTGGATTAGCTTGAAGATTAGTGCCGCAGGATTGCGTCTCATTAATAAGGTGGGTCTTGATTCAGCTCTCAAGCAGGCTGTGAACAAGGGCTACTGTGAATGGAAAGACATTAAAGTAATAGGAGAATAATAACCATGGCAAAGAAGGCAAAAGGCAACAGAGTGCAGGTTATTCTCGAATGCACCGAGATGAAGAATAGTGGAATGCCAGGCACAAGCCGCTACGTAACCACTAAGAATCGCAAGAACACTCCCGATCGTATGGAGTTGATGAAGTATAATCCCATCCTGAAGAAGATGACTCTTCATAAGGAAATTAAGTAATAATACAGAACTATGGCAAAGAAAGCGGTCGCAACCCTTCACGAAGGTTCGATGGATGGTCGCGCTTACACAAAGGTTATCAAAATGGTAAAGAGTCCTAAGACTGGCGCTTATGTTTTTGATGAGCGCATGGTTCCCAATGAGGCAGTTAAGGATTTCTTCAAATAAGAACAATACTCATACAAATATCAAAGAGGAGATGCATCATGTGCACCTCCTCTTTTTGTGTACACCTTGTAAAATAAAAAGAGACTTTTATTTTGAATTGTCTCTGATTTGCACTATCTTTGCATAAGATAGGCTGCACTCGGGAAATTGAAAACAAGTTTTCTTTCCACTCGTTTGCACTATCTTTGCATAAGATAGACTATTACAAATCTTGTAAAGCCTATTGTGATAACAAATAAACTGCATAGCGCAATTTATTAATCTCAAATTAGAAATTAGAATGGGACTATTTGGACTTTTTAAGGGGAAAAAGGAAACGCTCGACAAAGGATTGGAGAAAACAAAACAAAGCGTCTTCTCTAAGTTGACACGTGCCATTGCTGGCAAATCGAAAGTCGACGATGACGTGCTTGACAATCTTGAAGAAGTGTTGATTACTTCAGATGTAGGTGTAGACACGACGCTTAAGATTATAGAAAGAATTGAAGCACGCGTGGCACGCGACAAATATGTATCTACTTCTGAACTTAATTCGATATTGAAAGAAGAGATTGCCAGCTTGCTTGCAGAGAATAATACTGAAGACAATGAACAGTGGAGTTTGCCCAACGACCATAAGCCTTATGTCATTTTGGTGGTTGGAGTAAACGGCGTAGGTAAAACTACGACAATAGGAAAGTTGGCTTATCAGTTTAAGAAAGCAGGAAAGAAGGTTTATCTCGGTGCTGCTGATACATTCCGTGCTGCTGCCGTTGAGCAGATATGCATTTGGGGTGAAAGGGTAGGCGTACCAGTTATTAAGCAGCAGATGGGAGCAGATCCTGCTTCCGTGGCATTTGACACGCTCAGTTCGGCAAAGGCTAATGACGCAGATGTGGTTATTATTGACACTGCGGGGCGCCTGCACAACAAGATTGGACTGATGAACGAATTGAAGAAGATCAAGGATGTGATGAAGAAAGTACTGCCAGAAGCTCCTGATGAAGTACTGCTCGTGCTGGATGGATCTACGGGACAGAACGCTTTTGAGCAAGCGAAACAATTCTCTGCTGTGACACAAATCACAAGCCTCGCCATAACAAAATTGGACGGAACGGCAAAGGGAGGTGTGGTCATCGGCATTTCCGACCAGCTAAAAGTACCCGTAAAATATATCGGATTGGGCGAGGGCATGGAAGACTTGCAGCTGTTTAACAGAAAAGATTTTGTAGATTCGTTATTTGATTTGGACAAGTGAAAAGAAACCAGATAGATTTTATTACGATGGGATGCTCCAAGAATCTCGTCGATAGTGAGTTGCTCATGCGGAAGTTTGAGGCCATCGGTTATCATTGTGTTCACGATAGTCGCAGACCAGAAGGCGAAATAGCTGTTATCAACACGTGCGGATTCATAGAGGATGCCAAGCAGGAAAGTATTGATACAATACTTGAATTTGTGCAAGCCAAGGAAGAAGGACGTTTGAAGAAGTTGTTTGTTATGGGTTGTTTGTCGCAACGTTATCGCAAGGAACTGGAGGAGGAAATCCCTCAAGTAGACAAGTTCTATGGGAAGTTTGATTATAAAAAACTGATTACAGACTTGGGCAAAGCTGACGACAAAGCATGCGATGGCAAACGACATCTTACCACGCCTCATCATTATGCCTACATCAAAATCAGCGAGGGTTGCAACCGTCACTGTGCCTATTGCGCCATTCCCATTATAACAGGCCAACACAAGAGCCGCCCCATAGAGGAGATTCTTGATGAAGTGAGAGAACTTGTGGCTGATGGAGTGAAGGAATTTCAGATCATTGCCCAGGAACTGACCTATTATGGCGTAGATATTGATGGTCATCGACACATTGCAGAGCTCATCAGCAAGATGGCAGACATCAAAGGGGTGAAATGGATACGTCTTCACTATGCCTATCCTAATCAGTTCCCCATGGAACTCCTTGATGTGATGCGTGAAAAGTCTAATGTGTGCAATTATATTGATATCGCTTTGCAGCACATATCAGACCATATGCTCGATCGTATGCACCGCAATACGACCAAGGCTGAAACAATGCGCTTGATAGAGGAAATGCGTAAGCGCGTACCTGGCATTCATATCCGGACAACACTGATGGTGGGTTTCCCTGGAGAGACAGAGCAAGACTTTGAAGAACTCAAGGAATTTGTTCGTTGGGCGAAGTTTGAACGAATGGGGGCTTTCACTTATTCGGAAGAAGAAGGAACATACAGTGCCGAACATTACGAAGATGATATTCCGCAAGAGTTGAAAAACCGAAGACTTGACGAATTGATGACCATTCAGCAGGAGGTAAGTGCAGAAGTGGAAGCTCGAAAAGTGGGGCAGACACTTCCTGTTATCATAGATAGAAAGGAAGGTGACTATTTTGTAGGACGTACAGAATTCTGCAGTCCTGAGGTAGATCCAGAAGTTCTTATACCTGCTGCCAACCGCTCATTGCGAGTGGGGCGTTTTTATCAAGTAAAAATAACATCAAGCGAAGAGTTTGACCTTTACGGAGAAGTCGTATAATAGCTTTTGGTGCATGAATAACAAGGATTTTATTGCAGAGCTGGCTCGCCGCACAGGCTACACGTGCGACGATACGCAGAAATTGGTAAACACAATTGTGGATGCCATGAGTGACGAACTTCAGGAAGGCAACATGTGGAGCATTTCTGGGTTTGGTTCCTTCGATGTAAAAAAGCGTATGGAGCGTATTGTCGTCAATCCCTCCTCTGGACAGCGTATGCTGGTTCCTCCAAAATTAATCTTGAATTTTAAACCTGTAGCTTCCGTCAAGGAGCGAATGAAGAAGGGAGGAAGTGCCGATGTCTAAGTTGGGCATACAAGATTTGGCTACAGTGCTTTCACAAAAGCGTGGATTGACCAAGGCACAAGCTGAAAAGTTTGTCGGTAGTTTGTTTGACGTGGTAAGCTATGGTCTTGACACTGATCGCCTTGTGAAAATTAAAGGTTTTGGAACGTTCAAGATAACCAACGTGAAAGACCGTGAAAGCATCAATGTGAATACGGGCGAACGTGTGGTTATTAACGGACATGGGAAAATAAGCTTCACCCCAGAGAACGTGCTACGCGACATGGTGAACAAACCATTTAGCCAGTTTGAAACCGTCGTGCTGAATGATGGTGTAGATTTCTCACAAATGGACGAAGAAACAACAGCGCAAGATGACGAACCGGCAAGTGAAGTTGTGGCTGATATCCCTAACTCTACTACAAGTGAGAATGTCCTTGAGCATGAAGATATTCATGAAGAGCCTTCTATAGAACCAGCATTGCCCATTGAGGAAGTGCTGCCTGCAACAATTGTAGACATTGTTGCAGAAGAAACCGAAGAAAAGCTACCAAACGAGCATGAGTCGGATTCTTCAGATAAGCAAAATGCCTCAATAGAGCAAGAAGCGGATATTTCAGACG
>CAVKQP010000165.1:0-4834 GCA_963658165.1 Clostridium sp. CAG:302
TGAAACCTGCACCCACGGTGAAATATTTGCGGTTACCCTTGTTCTCGCTTTCGTGGTGATAGCCAGCACGGAGTGAGAACTTGTCGTTATATACATATTCTGCACCCACGCTCCAACTGATTTCCTGCAACTCTTCCGAAAAGCCATTGGGAGCATCGCTGAAACTCTTAAAGATGCCACTGATACTCGACACATCGTAGTAATCTTTCTGCAAACGGTTCTGATAGTCCTCATTGCTCTCACCCGATTCCTTCTGCGGATAAGTAGGAACAAGCAACTTGTTGGCGTCGGCAGCTATCGTGAAGCGGTTATATTCGTCAATGGGAATCATCAGAGAAGCACCGAGACGCATATTGGTGGGAAGGAACTCGCTGCGGTCGTCTGTGCCCATGGTTATCTTACTACCGATGTTGCTGATGTTCAAACCCAGTCCCAACTGACACTCGCGACTGCCTATGTTGAGATAGTTCTGATAGTAGCACGACAGGTCGGCAGCAAAAGCAGAACCAGGTTTCGTGTCATCATCATACTTGTCAGACAAATCTGAATAGATCCAACGCACGGCGGCACCTAGTGAGAAGTGTTCACTGAGCATCAACGAGTATGCCACATCGAGCGACATTTCATAAGGATTGATGGTCATGGCGTTATCCTCTTCCGAGGTCATCACCTCGCCCAATGAGAAATAGCGGAGCGAACCCGACACGGCAGCATAATCGCCAATGCGGTAATAGCCCACAAGATATGCCAAGTCGATGTCGTTGACCAATTGGCGGAGCCATGGTGTATAGTTGAGCGACACGCCAGCACGCGAGATGGTGAATGGATACTTGGCGGGGTTCCAATATTGTGATGCCACATCTGGGTCGGTAGCCGCACCCACATCACCCATACCGCCAGCACGGGCATCGGGGGCAATGGTTTGCGAGGTCACAGACGTGCGCTCAGGATTAAACATGTCTTTCTTGTCCTGCGCACCTGCCGTGAGCACAAAGGCGAACAAGGCTGTCGCCAAGAAGAATATTTTTCGGAGTTGTTTCATGTCTTTATAACTCTGTTTGTCTTTAATTATTGCCTATCACGATGAGTTTCTTTGCCTTCGACGACTTACGACTGCCGTCGGACGACACTTGTGCTCGATAGAGATATACTCCTGTAGAGAGTTTACCTCCGGCATTGGTGGTCAAGTCCCAGTCTACGGTGCACGTGCTCTGTTCTGCTACCCCACTCTCATGATGATTCCACAACAGGCGGCCTGTCATGTCGAAAACTTCGATGTCTACATCCAGATTACTGCCTGCCCGATCGTGCGAGAGGATAAACGAGGTGGATGTGCGGGCTGGGTTGTTCGTGCAGTTCACGTTGAGCAGATTGGGTTGCAGTCCCTTAACCACCCTAAAGGTAAGTTGTGCAGTAGACGAATTGTTCAAGATATCCCAAGCACGGAACGTCAGTTTGTGGACACCCTCGCTCAGCTCGGGAATACAATAAGAAGTGGTGCCCTGTGTATAGGAACCGAAGTCGAAAGCAAACCTGTCATTGAGATTATAGGTCTTCTGCATGTCGCCATCGATGACCAGTTCCAAATCATGTCCGATGCCATTGCCAGACACATTGATGCCGTCACGGTCTGTAATATTTGCCACGAAATAGGGAGAGGGATTCACACTACCGCCATCGACAAACGCTGGCGAATTGAGATAGCAGTAGATAGACGGCCCTATGGAGTCGTTGTCGACGGCATCGCCGCCCGCAACCACGAAGCGTTCCTCTGCGCCATGTGCCTGCTCATCCAGTTTTGAGCTATAAGCATAGAACGTCATCTTGCCCGTTTCGCCTGAGTAGTTGATGTCTTGTGGCACGGCAAAGGTCATTTGAAAGTTGCCAGCCTTTACGCTATCCGTACCATTATAGAGCACTTTCTGTCGGTCGTAATATTGATATATCTCAGTTAGTAGTGGGTCATTGCCCTTGCAGACGATCTTCTCTTTCGAGTCGAACACCTTCAGGTTGACCAGTCCCGAGAACGTATCGTCACGTTGTCCGCCCTTTTCTATGTGTCCCACCACTTTAGCTGTGGTGCCCGTTTTCAAGCTAACCATATTCTCCTCAGATGGTGCTACGTTGTTGATGCTATCGACCACCACCTCAAGAGTCGGGATATTCAGGCTGAGCGCAGGGTCACCAATGAGCACATACTGCACCTTATTTATATAGGACTGCGAGCCAGAGGTAGACAGGTTGTTCTTTCCTCGCATCACAGCATCACCAAGTGTGGGGCGTTTCCCATCAACTAGGTTGAGGGCATGGCGGAGAAACGCTTGGTTTATTTGGGCATTAAGAGGTTGATAAACAGTCTTACCGGCAGCAAAGAATGCCACGGCACCGCCATTGGCATTGAGCACAGCGTTCTCGCCGATGTTTTTCACCGTGCCATCAAAGGGCACCACGTCGCAAGCTGCCGCTATCCAAAGTGGTAGGTTCTTATTGGTAAAGCCATCGAAATCACTGAGCTTCAATACGCTTTCGTGAGAGATACTCTGTTCGGCAGCATGGCCCGAATAGTCCATGATTAATGCGCCAGCGGCTTGTTGGTTCTTCACGATACGCTCCACCTCAGGGTAGGTATTACCCGTTGAGGAAGACACCCGCGTGTAGGCATCCCACATCACACGCTTCACATCGAATGCTGAAGAGGCTGCTTCTGCCACCTTGGCTGCATTGTCAGCATCTACCATGTGTATGCTGTTCTCCACGCTTGTCGCCGTGTTGTTGCCGTCATCTCCCATAAACATCATCGTGTTCTGCCACGGACCAATATTCTTATTCTCCACATAGGATATCGTCTTGTCAACCACCGCCTTGGCTTCTGCGGCATCGCGCACGGGGAAACGTCCCACGCCCAAGTCGTACTTGTCGGTCATGCCACTGCCCGAATGGGCTCCTTCGCCATCGTCGAGCAAGGCGAAAAAACCGTCATCGGCATAGGCATCGGTCTTGCTAAAGGAGTTTTCACTTTCATAGACAAGCAGGAAATCGTCGGGGGAATAGTTCTTCAATGCCGATACATCCATACGGTTATCCCAAAGGGCATCGCCAAACAAGAGCAGATAGCGGGGCATATCGTCCTCGCTCTCGGCCCTATCGTAGAGCATCTTCAGGTAGCGGCGATAGGCATTGACATCGGGTGTGCCACTGGAAAACTCGTTATAGAGTTCGTCGGCAGGCACAATCCGCACCCGCAACCCATCATGCGAGGTGTGCATATCTGCCAATCGTTGGGCTTGAGCAAGCAGTTTCTGACTGGTCGGGATGATGATGACCATATCGGCAGGACCATCGGCATGATGGTCTTGGTTGGTGATGTTATACACGTAGTCGGGCACAGGGAATGTCTCTGTGGTGAGTGATGGTGCTGCCGAGAGTTCATCCTCGTCGAGCATCACTGCCACATAGTCCAGACGCACTGTTTTCGACACCGTGTTGTTGGTGATGGTAAACTCGTTGTTGGGAAGGATGCTGTCTACGCTAAACGTGTGAGACACCGCACTGCCACTGTCATAACGACCCAAACCGCCTAAGGTGAGCGTACCGATGGTCTTGCCATTCATCGCCACCGTAACTATTCCCGACGCATTGCCACTGACTGCCACGGTAACCGAACCTTTGCTTCCGCCGTCAGCATGGACGCGGGCACGGGATGAGAGCGTAAAGGAATAGGATTCTTGCTGGGCAATGGCATGGCCATCATAGAGGTTGCGACCGCCCTCAAACCAAGCATATTCATCCTTTTCATAAAGCGAACACAGATAGTCAGCAGACGGATAATGGGAAGAAACAAAGGTGGCACTGTCTACCATAAGGGGGGCGTTCTCGTCGGTTGTCAGGAAATAGCAGCCCACATCGGAGCAATAGTTGCGCACACGAGTATAGCGGTTACCACTTGCTTGCCACGACACGGGTCCTTGGGCATAGAACAAGCGCTTGCCGCCAACCACACATTGGGGCACTTCCTGCAAGTCATCGGTCGACTGCAAGTAGTCGCCGTTGAGCACTTCTGGCTGCAGGGCACCACCATAGCCATAGACCTTAACTTTAGACACGTCACTAAATCCTGCCTGTCGCACCAATTCGGAAGTGAGTTGGTAGATGCCAGAAGAAGGCACACTGATCTTAGCCCAACGACCTGAGGACAGCACTGAATGGGCAGCATAACGCGAGGAAGCAGAAGAGCTTGTCGTTCCCTGCGCACGTGTAATGATACGAGTTATCGACGACTTGGGGGCGGATTTCACCCGAAGCATAAAGCTCACCAGATATTGCTCTTTGCCTTGAAACTGTACCAACGGAACGAACGACACTTCGAGTTGTCCACGTTTGCGTTGTAGCACCACCCGTTGGTTGATCACAGGAAGAGCGGGCAACGAAGAGGTGGTTATTGCCTTGTATCTGACTAAATCGTCGTGGGTAAGGGGTAAATATTCGGGATATTCGATACTGACTGTATAGACAGAATCGGCAAAATTGCCAGCCAAATCGAAAGAATGATGAAACGTAGGCAACACGCTGTCTATCTTCACCTCGTCTGCAGTGAGATTAAAGAATTGCTGGGCTTTCACACCAAGGGAGAAAGTCGACAACAACAGGATTACCCACAAGAATTTACAGTTGTTCACCATTCCTATTTTATATTCAATCACAGCTGCCACTGCATGGCGCCATACTATTTACAATTAAACTCCAATACTTTCCTGTCTTCCAAATAGCCCTCCAAATGGTCATCAATATGCACAGGACCTACGCCAACGGGCGTACCCGTATAGAGGATATCGCC
>CAVKQP010000166.1:0-4731 GCA_963658165.1 Clostridium sp. CAG:302
CTATTGTCCCAACCCGTTCACTCAACACTACCATTCCTGTAGGACAGGCTTATGACATGGTTACGTTCTCGTATGACGATGTGGGACAGCTCATCGGCCAGCATTTGGTTATGGTGGATGCAGACGGCACGCGCTCTGAGACCATCAACCTGGAATATAAGTATAACGCTTCGGGTATCGGTGAACTGGAGATGGATGCCAAGGTGGGCGTCAACTTACAGGGGCGCTTGCTCTGCCTCAAGGATGGTGCCACCTTTAGTGTTATCACGCAGGGCGGAGCTACGCTTGCCGATGGTGTGACCGACTACACCTTTAGCACTCCAGGCATCTATCTGATCAAGGTAGGCAAGCAGGTGGTGAAGGTAAACGTGAAATAGGAAGACGGACAAATATTTGCCCATATCACGGAAAATCATTAAGTTTGCAGACATGACAACAGAAGAATTCATCAGCAAACACCGCAATGACAACGTGCGCTCTCTGGCTTTGCAGAGCGCACGTTGTTCGGATATAGACCTGCCATACGCCCTTGACCAAATAGCAGGGTGGCAGACGGCACGCACCAAATTGCCTTCGTGGGCAGCGATAGACGGCATTGTCTATCCGCCTCACCTATCGATGGAACAGTGTTCCTCGGAACAAACGGCGCGCTACAAGGCGCAGTTGGCATTAAGTCTTACTCAAGGAGAAGATGCCACGCTTGTAGACCTTACGGGCGGATTTGGTGTGGACTTCTCTTTTATGGCGCAGGGATTCGACCGGGCTATCTATGTGGAACGGCAGTCGCACCTTTGTGAGGCGGTGCGCCACAACCTGCTCCTGCTCGGACTGAACAATGCCGAGGTGGTGGAGGGTGACGGGACAGTCTATCTGGAACGAATGGAGCACGTCGCTATGCTCTTCCTCGACCCCGCGCGGCGTGATGTGCATGGCGGCAAAACCGTTGCCATCAGCGACTGCACACCCGACGTGACACAGTTGGAGGACAAATTGCTTGCCAAGGCGGACGTGGTGATGGTGAAACTTTCGCCTATGCTCGACTGGCATAAAGCAGTCGACGACTTGCGGGGAAAGGTGAGCGAGGTGCACATTGTGTCGGTGGCGGGCGAATGTAAGGAGTTGTTGCTCGTGCTCCGTCGCGACTTTACGGGGTGTCCGCTGGTGGTCTGTGTCAACGACAACGAAACGTTCTCCTATCGGGAAGGCACGTCGTTGCAGTCTACATCGATAGGCACCATTGGCGAAACGCCCATGCAAATCCTTGCCGCCACACCCATCAAGGAATATGATGGCACCCCCAAAGTGTTGCTTGTCCCCAATGCTTCCATCATGAAAGCGGGGTGCTTCGAGCGCTTGGAGAAGACTTTTGGGGTGCAAGCGGTGTCAGACAACTCCCACTTGTTTCTTGCCACTGAGGTGGTGGCAGACTTCCCAGGAAAGCAGTATGCTATCGTTGGAGTGACTACTCTGAACAAGAAAGAACTCAAGCACGCTCTGCAAGGCATCACCCAAGCCAATATCTCCGTGCGCAACTTCCCGCTTTCCGTGCCCGAACTGCGCAAGCGACTGAAGTTGAAAGATGGTGGTAACACCTATATCTTTGCCACGACAAGGGGTAGTCGTGAGCACATACTCTACCTTTGCACAGCACTGCCACGTCCTTTCAGCAATGTTTAAAAAACGCTAAACATTTTGCTACGTCAGAAAATATGCTTACTTTCGCAGTCGGTTTTGAACAAAGGGGCGTAGCCCAGTTGGTTTAGAGCGCTGCAGTCACATTGCAGAGGTCATCGGTTCGAGCCCGATCGTCCCTACCTTCGTTCAAGCAGAAACCGCAACATAGAGCCTTCGCCCAATGTTGCGGTTTCTGTTTTTTTTTATGCTGATTTACCAGGCGACACTCATGCCGAGCGACACGCTGACATTGGAACTGAGTGGGATACACTCCTTGCTAGTCTTTCCGAGGATGTGATCCATGCCCAAATAGATGTTATATCCCTTGGGATGAATGTTGAGCACCCAACCCATGCTAGTGGTAAAACTATTTACGGCGAAGTTCACACCACCGTCGAGCCATTTGAGCGGAGTCCAATTGGCGCTCAGACGTCCTTCTGTCCAAGAGTAGATGCCTTTGATGCGCGTGCTACTGAGGAAACCGAAAGAAAGTTTGCGGTAAGAAGGTAGGGTGTATTCGCAGCCTACATTGATGGTGGCACCAATGCCTGTGGAACGACCGCCTTTGTCGCCATTGTCCTGTAGGTTGATGAAATCTGTGATTTGATCACCATAGGAGTCGCTCTGGTCGTCTAAAGATTCTCCCTTTCCGTCTTTGACAGCAATGTCGTGGAAGCCATCGAACTCAAACGATTTGTTCATGTTGGTGGCATAGAGGTTGTTGCTCCACGAGATGAAACCAAGGTCGAGCACGGAGGCGCTCACCTTCCAATCATCGTTGATCTTATAGACAGCACCGAGGTCTACTGCCATACCGAAGCCTCCCAGTCCTGCTCCGTCGACATCCACATCGTTAATTTTGTCGTACGAACCTTTGTCTTCCTGGTTGTAATTTTCTTGTTTCATCTCATATTTGAAGCCCGCAGCCGATACGTTGGCTTGCGCATCACCGCTAACAGTCCATTTGTCTGTGCCAGCCAAGTCTACCTTCACATCCTTGAATTGGAAGTCGGCACGTGCGGCACCGAAGAGGAACTTCAGCTTGGCACCCACGCGTAGTTTCTCATTGATATCTCGCGAGTGTCCTAAAGCAAGTTCCACATACGACATGGCGTGAGCACTGATGTCTCCCATGTTATAGGTCTTGTTGCCCGTATTCTTGGCAAATTCAAATAGCTCGTAGGGCAGCGATACGCCGATGCTCGTCTTGGAGTTGAGTTCTATCGTATTGTAGCCACCAAAGCCCTTGAAACCCATGGAGAGGATGGCAAGTCCTACATCACCGAGTATGCGGTTGTTTCCCTTGCTGAATCCTTTGAGCGCTTGGTCTGTAGAAATATATGGGTTCATAAAGGTGGTCATCTTTTTGTCGCTCTCTGTTCCATACATCGGGTTCTTGAGCACGATGTCGCCATAACCGAAGTTGCCTTGCATGCTTACGCTAATGTTGCCTAGAGCAGGTATGGAGAAATAACCTTGTTCGTTGCCGATGGCGGGGTTCATATCGTGGCGGAACTTGTAGTCTTCCGTGTGATAGGCTGAATTTAGGTTTTGTGCCACTGTAGCACTCGCAGACAACATCATGGTTGCTGCGACGATATATTTATTGCATTTCATAATCGTTTCGTTTTGTTGATGGTTAGTTAAGGTCGCTGATCACTCTGCCCACGAGTTGTATTTTCACGTCTTTGAGCACAAGTGAGTGTTTCTTCGCATTGAGGGTGATGCCTGTCACGGCTCCATTCTCACCATTGGCTTTGCCCGACACGAGGAATACGATGCCGTCGAGTCGCTTCATGGCATTCTCGTTCTTCTGTATCAACTTAACAGATAGAGGTGAGGTGACGCTTGTCTTGCCATCCAGTGAAGCTGCTACATCGCCGTCTACGATGACCTCTATGTCGTCTGTGCTGATCGCCTTGTGGTCTACATCAACAGGTGTGGCTGTCACTGAGAGATAGGCAGGCACAGCACTTTCTACATTGGCAGTGGCGAGTATGTAGCTGTCTTTCGAGAGTTTAAGGTCTTTCACATCGTCGTTCCAACCATCCAGCGTGTCCTTATATTCGATATTGGCATTCTCTGCGAAAGCGATGGGAGCATCCACAGCATAGGAAGGTTGTATGGTATAGGTGTGTCCGAACTCAAACGAACCCTTTTCCTCATCGTTGGCTTCTGCCGTGGCAGCAAATGTGATCTTGTCGGGGATGGTGCTAATGAGTGTAGACAAGGTGGGTACTTCTATCACTTGATCATAGCCTGTTATCCCTTCTTTGTTGCGACAGATGCAAACGGTAGTGGTTTGGTCAGCCTTCACATTGATGCCGTTCACGCTGACACGTGCCGTTGTCTTGCCGTCTTTCACTGCGGTGAGTGTTCCTGTCACCTTGCCTTCTACGTTCATATCGTTGCTGACGGTCAACTTGATTTGTGGATTGTAGAGATCAATGTTCACGTTTCCGCCCTTGAGGAAGTCGGGGATGCCAGCGTTGTCTATTTCCACGCTACCCAAATCGTTGAGTGCAATGTGGGGCTTGAAGTAGCCTGTGGCAGAGTTAATATTGATGTCGCTGAAGTCTATTCTCACTGTGAACGAAGTAGAGGTGACCATCTTGGGGTTGTTGCATAATGCATAGACATCTACACCACCTTTCAATTTGATGGTGTTGCTGCCTACTTCGATGTCATTGCCACCTTTAGTTAAGTCAATCTTATTGATATATATTGTTTTATTAACTAGTCCGCTCACATTGGTAAATTCCACTTGATTGTTGTGTGCTTGATAGTTGGTGCTCGTTTCGTCCTTGACAATCATATACTCAGGGAGTGTGATTTTCATTTGATCCAACTTGCCAAGCTCTGTGGGAACATTGAAAGTCACTTTCACAGTGGCTTCGGTTGCAGATTCAAGCAACTTAACCACCTCCACAGGTTTTTGAAATTGGAAATCAATGTCGAGTGCCCGTCCTTTGGCTGCAAGGGCGTAAGATTGGGTAGAACTGCTCAAACTGTTTGACTGTGATGAAGTGCGAAGGAATGACAAGGAGTGTGTTACCG
>CAVKQP010000167.1:0-4723 GCA_963658165.1 Clostridium sp. CAG:302
GCATTGCTTGAAGCTATGCAAGAACATCAAGTGACCATCGGTGACCAGACGTTCCAATTGCCCAATCCTTTCTTGGTAATGGCTACACAAAACCCCGTAGAGCAGGAGGGCACCTACCAATTGCCTGAGGCACAAGTAGACCGTTTCATGCTTAAGGTTATCATCAGTTATCCCACATTAGAAGAAGAGAAGCTCATCATTCGTGAGAACCTTGCTGGCAAGATGCCTGAAGTACATTCAGTGGTCACCGCTGACGAAATACTTAAGGCTCGCGCTATTGTGAAAGAAGTGTATATTGATGAGAAAATTGAGCAATACATTGCAGACCTTGTATTTGCCACTCGCTATCCTGAAAAGTACGGATTGGGAGAATTGAAAGACATGATTACTTTCGGCGGCAGTCCACGTGCAAGTATCAACCTCGCCAAAGCCTCTCGCGCTTACGCTTTCATTCGCCGTCGCGGTTATGTTGTACCCGAAGATGTGCGTGCCGTAGCACACGACGTGCTTCGTCATCGTGTAGGACTCTCGTATGAGGCTGAAGCTAGCAATGTGTCGAGTGAAGAAATTGTAAGTACTATTATTAATAAGGTGGAAGTTCCTTGATAATTCCTGTTTTAGTTGTATTTTTCTATGCAGTCATTTGCACTTATATCTGAAAAACAATGGAAACAACGGAAATACTCAAGAAAGTAAGGAAAATCGAAATTAAAACGCGGGGACTGAGTTCTAATATCTTTGCCGGTCAGTATCACTCTGCCTTTAAAGGGCGTGGTATGGCTTTTTCAGAGGTACGCGAATATCAGTTCGGAGATGATGTGCGCGACATTGATTGGAACGTAACAGCTCGTTTCCATCGTCCTTATGTAAAGGTATTTGAGGAAGAACGCGAACTTACAGTCATGTTGCTGATTGATGTATCCGGCTCTCTCGACTTCGGCACGCAAAAACAAATGAAACGTGAAATGGAGACAGAAATAGCCGCAACATTGGCTTTCAGTGCCATACAAAACAATGACAAGATAGGCGTTGTCTTCTTTTCCGATCGTATAGAGAAATACATTCCTCCTAAAAAGGGCCGCAAGCACATTCTCTATATTATCCGCGAGATGCTCGACTTCAAACCGCAGAGCAAGCGCACGGATATCAAGATGGGAGTGGAATTTCTCACCCAAGTGATGAAGCGCCGTTGCACAGCATTCTTGCTCAGCGACTTCTACACTCGTCAAGACTTCCAACGGCCGTTGCTCATCTGCAATGAGAAGCACGACGTTGTGGCAATACAAATCTATGACCCTTGTGCCAAAGAATTGCCCGACATAGGTATTATCAAGGTGTGCGATGCAGAAACCGGACACGAGATGTATATCGACACCAGTTCTTCCAAGTTGCGCCGCGCCCATCATGCCTATTGGTTGCAACGACAAGAAGACTTGAAGAAAACCTTCGCCAAGTGCCGAGTGGACAACATCACCGTCGCCACAAACGAAGACTACGTAAAGGCACTCATGATGCTCTTCTCTATGAGAAGTTGAGTGTGTTTTTACTAAAAGAATAATTTATGTTGAGACGAATTACAATACTGTTTATGTTGGTGCTCGGTGGTCTTGCCGTTCATGCACAAGTGCAAGTGGAGGCAGCCATTGATACCATCTCTATACGTGTCGGTGAGCAAGCTCATCTCAGTTTAACGGTGACTGCTCCACATGGTGTCAGTGTGCAAATGCCTCGTTACAAATCACAACAGATGATGACACCTGGTGTGGAGGTGATAGACGACCAACACGCAGACACTACAACGGTTGACGACAAACTGACAAAGATTACGCGTCATTATACGCTTACGTCTTTTGACGAGCGTTTGTACTACCTACCGCCATTGACTGTTCGGGTGAACGGCAAGCCATATAAAAGCCGTAGTATGGCACTCAAAGTGCTCACCGTTGATGTAGACACCCTTCATCTCAATAAGTTTTATCCCCCCAAGGATGTACAAGACAATCCTTTTAGTTGGGACGAATGGAGAGGTGTATTTTTCTTGAGCTTCTTATTGGTAATATTCTTGTTCACAGCATACTATCTCTCGCTGCGCATGAAGGACAACAAGCCAATCCTCATTCCTGTAAAAATGGTGAAGCGACTCTTACCTCACCAAAAGGCTATGAAGGAGATAGAGGAACTCAAGACAGAACACATGGCTGCAACTGGTGACGTGAAGGAATACTATACCAAGCTAACTGAGACCTTGCGCAAGTATATAGAAGAGCGTTTCGGGTTTAGTGCCATGGAGATGACTAGTGCGGAAATCATACAAAGATTGCGCGGAGAACAAGACCAAGAGAAGATTGACGAGCTGAAGATGCTATTTGAAACTGCCGACCTTGTGAAGTTTGCCAAATACTCTACGCTCATCAATGAGAACGATCTTAACTTAGTCAATGCCGTGAAATTCATCAATTCGACCAAGCTAGAGAACCAACCCACCGAAGAGAAAGTAGCACCCAAACTTACAGAGAGTGAAGTTCGTTCCATCCGTTCTCGTCGAGTGATTAAGATTTTGATTACCTTATTCATCACAGCAAGCATCTTCATCGCAGGCTATGTGATATGGTACGTATGGCAATTGGTGATGTAGTGTTATCTATGTCTTCGATCAAGGATTAAAAATTAGAACAATGGACTTTGTCAATAAAGAATATTTCCTACTTCTGCTTCTTCTTATACCATATATATTATGGTATATGCTCTATCGTAAGAAGTCGGAACCAACCATGAGGATGAGCGACACCTACGCTTATCGCTATGCCCACAAGAGTTGGCGCATTCGACTCTTGGATTTGCCAGGCGTATTGCGAGCGTTCACCTTCGTGATGATTGTTTTTGTGCTTGCACGTCCGCAAACTCATAATGCTTGGGATGAACGGTCGGTTGAGGGTATCGACATTATGTTGGCGATGGATGTGTCTACTAGTATGCTTGCCGAAGACTTGAAGCCTAACCGCATGGAGGCTGCCAAAGATGTGGCGGCTGAATTTATCGCGGGGCGCCCTAACGACAATATCGGTTTAACCATATTTGCAGGAGAATCATTCACTCAGTGTCCGATGACCACTGACCATGCCTCATTGCTCAATCTACTTCATGGGGTGCGCACTGACATCGCAGCACGCGGACTGATATCAGATGGTACAGCAGTTGGTATGGGGCTTGCCAATGCCGTTAGTCGTTTGAAAGACTCCAAGGCAAAGAGTAAAGTAGTGATACTGCTCACCGATGGTAGCAACAATATGGGAGACATCTCACCCATGACCGCAGCTCAGATAGCACGTAGTCTCGGCATTCGTGTCTACACCATTGGAGTGGGAACAAACAAAGTGGCTCCTTATCCAGTTTCGGTAGGCAATACCACGCAGTATGTGAACATTCCCGTAGAAATAGACACACACACCTTGGGCGACATCGCACGAACCACTGATGGCAATTTCTATCGTGCCACAAACAATAAGCAACTCAAACAGATCTATAAAGATATCGACAAACTTGAAAAATCGAAGCTCAATGTCAAGAAGTTCAGCAAGCGCTACGATGCCTTCCAACCCTTTGCAATAGCTGCGATTATATCCTTGTTGCTCGAGTTGTTGTTGCGCATCACGGTGTTGCGCAGACTACCATAAAAAGAATAAAGTTATGCTTAGATTTGAAGACCCTATATACTTTTGGTTACTGCTCTTGATACCATTCTTGGCACTGATACGCTTGTATGGTATCGTAAAGCGAAAGCAAAAGCTCAAGAAACTTGGCGACCCTATGTTGCTGAAGCTATTGATGCCCGAAGTGTCACGTTATCGGCCAGAAGTGAAATTCTGGTTGCTTCAAGCAGCCCTTGCTTTACTTATTGTAATGTTGGCTCGCCCACAGATGGGAACAAAGGTAAGCAATGAGAAACGTCAAGGTATTGAGACACTCATAGCCCTTGATATCAGCAACTCAATGCTTGCCGAAGATGTGTCGCCATCAAGACTCGACAAGAGCAAGATGCTCGTGGAAAACTTGGTAGACCATTTCACGAATGACAAAATAGGACTCGTGGTTTTTGCAGGCGATGCATTCGTACAATTGCCTATCACTAGCGACTATGTATCTGCCAAGATGTTTCTGCAAAACACAGACCCATCGCTCATTGCCAGTCAGGGTACAGACATCGCACAAGCCATCCGTCTGTCGATGAACAGTTTTACACAAGACACGAAGACAGGCAAAGCCATTATCCTTATCACTGATGGTGAAGACCATCAGGGTGGAGCAGAAGAGGCTGCCAAAGAAGCTAAGGCAAAAGGAATTAAAGTATTTATCCTCGGCATTGGTTCGACCAAGGGAGCACCCATACCTCTCGGCGGCGGAGATTACATGAAAGATCGCCAAGGGCAAACGGTGATGACAGCAGTGAATGAAGACATGTGTCGACGGGTGGCAGCAGCAGGTAGTGGTACATATATCCATGTAGATAACACATCTGACGCAGAAAAGGTGCTCGACAATGAGATAGGAAAGATGCAGAAAGGCGAATTAAACAGTGTCATCTATAGTGACTATGATGAACAATTCCAGGCTTTTGCTATCTTAGCACTGATATTGTTGGTGGCAGAAATTCTCATTTTGGGACGCAAGAATGCTGTTGCTATGAGGATAAATTTGTTTAGACGTAAAAAGAAATAAACGTGAA
>CAVKQP010000168.1:0-4668 GCA_963658165.1 Clostridium sp. CAG:302
AAGCACCACCTTGATTGTTATACGCGTCCATGATTTCTGCAGCGAGCTTCTCTGCCATACTCTTGCCACCACGCTTGCGTGCGAAAGCGATCATGTTCTTCATAGAAATACTCTCCTTACGGTCAGGACGGATTTCTGTAGGCACCTGGAATGTAGCACCACCGATACGGCGGCTTTTCACTTCCACCTGAGGAGTGATATTATCAAGGGCTGTCTTCCAAATTTCAAGTGAAGACTTCTCTTCCTTAGCCATCTTCTCCTTTACGGTATCAAGAGCCTTGTAGAAAATTTCGTATGATACATTCTTCTTGCCATCATACATCAAGTGATTCACGAACTTAGAGACCTTTTGGTCGTTGTAAACGGGATCCGGAAGAATCACACGCTTCTTTGGTTTTGCTTTTCTCATTTTGTTTTGAAAATTTCTTTGCTTGGGGCTGTTTCATTGTTCTTCAACGTCCACTCCTGGACATTTACTCAACCTGTGTTAACAATTCTCCAGCAAAACGATTAATCATTTTTACTTTTACCTTCTCCGGTTCAAGTATTACTTCTTTGCTTTTGGACGCTTAGCTCCATACTTAGAACGGCGTTGTGTGCGGTTAGCCACACCTGCGGTATCAAGTGTACCACGAACAATGTGATAACGAACACCAGGGAGATCCTTTACACGACCACCGCGAACGAGGACGATAGAGTGCTCCTGCAAATTGTGTCCTTCTCCAGGGATATAAGAGTTAACTTCTTTCTGGTTTGTCAAACGAACACGGGCAACCTTTCTCATTGCCGAATTAGGCTTCTTAGGTGTGGTTGTGTAAACACGAACACAAACACCACGACGCTGAGGACATGAATCCAAAGCTGGTGATTTGCTCTTGTCTACAAGCACCTTTCTGCCTTTTCTTACCAATTGCTGAATTGTAGGCATAATTTTACTTTTTAAATTTTATATATTGTTTTGTTATTAACTATTATACGGAAAGCTGCGTACAATACACCGCTTTTGGGCTGCAAAGGTACGAATAAATATCGACACCACATAACATTATTAGAGTAGAGTACGTCTTTAGTTTGCGTTTTTATATATAAATAAGTCTATTTAACATTTAAATATACAAGAAAGGCGGTAAATGCACACTGCACCTACCGCCTTTCGCCCATTCACGAGCTTATTAAGCCTCTCCCTTAGCTGGGTTAAATGGAGCTATAGTACGGGGTTCTTGATTAGGAATGACTATTTTACCAAACTCCTGTTCATAGCGAACAATGTTTTCCTGCAACGCCTGAAGAAGTCGCTTAGCATGCTCTGGAGCCAGAATAACACGGCTACGCACTTGTGCCTTGGGCACTCCTGGAAGGATGCGTGCAAAGTCCAACACGAAATCACTACTTGAATGGGTGATGATGGCAAAGTTAGCATATTCGCCTTGAGCCACTTCTTGAGGAAGATCAATCTGGAACTGACCCTGATTTTGTTTTTCGTTCTCGTTCATAAATATCTTTATTATAAGGTTATTAATGTTTCTATATATAAATATAGGTGAAAGTATTGCAAAGGTAACGAATAATCATCAGCCTGCAAAGGGTTAGTATGTAAAATTTGTAAAACCTTCTCCACGTTTCAACATTTCTTACTACATTTGCATGCGTAAGGTGAACCATTATTTTAACTAAATACACAACAACATGAAAAAAATGCTTTCGTGCGCAGCCTTGGCTTTCTTTGCCACATTGGCACAAGCACAAAACGTGAACTACACCGTAAAGGGTACAGTTCCAGACTCGGTAAAAACTGTCGAGGTAGCTGTCAATCGCGACTACAGAAACGTCAGCAAAGTAGATGTAAAAGACGGCCAATTCACATTAAATGGAACATCAGAGAAAGACGCCTTCATCACAGTGGGTTATGGCGGCTATGGAAGAAGAGGAATTAACATAACCTTTGTGAATGACGGAACGCCCGTAGAGGCCAACATCAAAGAGATGACAGTAAAGGGATCGTCACTCAACAATCTGTTCAGCGAAAGCCAGCGTAAGGAGAGCGCCAATAACACAAAGATGTATGATCTCATCGCAGAATACATGAACATTCGCCAGTCGGAAACAGAAAAAGACAAGGCACGCAGAGCAGAACTTGAAAAAGAAATCAACAACATTATGCAGACCAATCTCAATGACGAGATTGCCTACTGCAAGAGCCACAAAGGAGATGTCACTCCAGCCTTCTACCTGGTGCAGATCGCTGACGAATTGGAATACGACGAACTAAAAGAATTGCTTGACGATAAGACTGCTTATTTCAGCCATCCTATATTAAACCAAGCCAAGAAGACGCTCGCCTCACTCGAGCTTCGTCGTCCTGGCAAGATGTTTACAGATCTCGAAATGAACGACGTGAACGGCAAACCCCACAAGCTGAGCGAATGGGCCGGTAAAGGCAACTATGTGCTCGTTGACTTCTGGGCAAGCTGGTGCGGTCCCTGCCGTGCAGAAATGCCAAATGTGGTAGAGAGCTACAACAAATATCACGCTAAGGGCTACGAAGTGGTAGATGTGAGTTTCGACAACAAGCTCGATGCATGGAAGGGCGCCATTGAAAAGCTCGGATTGAAATGGCCCCACATCTCCGATCTGAAAGGTTGGGAGTGCGCAGCTAGCAGCATCTATGGTATCCAAGGCATTCCATCAAACATTCTCCTTGATGGTACAGGAAAAATCGTGGCTTCCGACCTGCGTGGCGAAGACTTGCAAAACAAACTCAAAGAAATCTATGGTTTTTAATGCTTCGGCATGTTAAAACAGATAACAATATTAAAGGGTTGCACCAAGATGATGGAGCAACCCTTTTTCTTTATATATTGTTTCCTCGAAATGTCCTACATTCTTCCAAGAACTATTCCATTCTTCCATACTTGAGTTCCTCGCCGTTCTTGTCGTATTGCTTGCGCTTGCCCACAGCTGGTTCGGACAATGTGATTCTTACCACCGCCGTACGCCATAGCGACCGGGCGACGTTGCCCTCAAAGGCATCCATGTGATGGGGCAGGAAACGCTCGCAGATCAGGCGCAGGCCATGAATCTTCTCCTCATCGTCCTCCACCAACTCCGCCGTCCCGAAAGCTATCGCCGACTTGTATTGAATCGTGAAATCTCCGTCCAGCGGACCCACCGTAGGCGTGCATCGCGACACAGCAGAGAGACACACTTCTGGATGTGCTTTGATGGCATCCAGTTTCTTCCCCTCTAATGCGCAATGGAAATACCAGTGCACATCGTCATCAGATGCCAAGGAGAGCGGCAAACCGTATGCCCTACCATCGGCGTCAACAAAACTCACAGTTACATAAGGAGCACGGTGCATCACCCCCAATGCCCACTGTGCATCCATTTCTCTTGACTTTTTCCTCATATTGATGATCTCTTTTATTGCGTAGGTTTATATTCTTAACGTGTACTCGACGCATATGTTGCGTACAAGCACGAACAATCATGCTCTTATCTTTTCCTTTTTTAGTCAAATCAATAATTTTCATAAGAACACATTATTAACTTCGGTTTTGTGACAAAATTGACACTTTTCCGAACTTATAGAGTGCAAAGTTAAATTTTCTGATCCATATCGCCAATTATTCTGATGGTTCTTTTTGCCACTCAATTGATAAATCTTCAAATAGATTTGTCGTTGCAATAAATATTGCACATCACAACGAGGGATTACTCATTCCACATGTATTTATACGCGCTTAACTACTTGTATTTTCGGATAATTGCCTACCTTTGCAACCATAACCAACGTACATCATCATGAGCAGAATCAAACTACCCTTCTTTTTCATTTGTTTCGGCATAGCATTGCTTTCTAGTTGTCAGAAAATCGAATTCGACGATGAAGAGAAAAAAGACTCCCCGAAAACAGAGGTTAAGGACGAGGAAGATAATACAGAAGAAAATGATGATGATGACATCTCAACATCGGGCAGACGCAGCAAATACACAGTCATGCAATTCTTGGAAGAAGCCCCTTCTTTCCAAGTTTGGGTGGAAGGATATATCATCGGGGAATGTAAGCAGAAAATCGGGAACGCCCGATTCGCCCCACCCTTTTCCTACAACACCGCCATCTTAATGGCAGACGATTTCAGCAAGACCAACAAGGGTGAATATATTCCGGTATGTTTGAAAAGCGGTTCATCGGCACGAAAGAAACTGAATCTAAAAGACAATCCTTCCATGTATCATAAGAAAATAAAAATCTATGCCCTTCGCGAGAAATATTTTGGCGTAACTGGCATCAAGGAAATTGACGACTTCGAGATACTTGAATAAGAGATAAAGTCAGTGGCAGAGCGGAAAATCATACATATCGACATGGATGCCTTCTTTGCATCGGTGGAGCAGAGAGACAATCCCGAACTTCGAGGCAAACCGATAGCGGTGGGCTTCGATGGTCCACGAGGTGTGGTTTCCACCGCCAGCTACGAGGCTCGCAAATGGGGCGTTCATTCAGCGCAATCCATCGTTCAGGCCAAGCAGCGCTGTCCCGAACTCATCATTGTACCCTGCAGGCATGAACATTATAAAGAGGTGTCGGAACAGATACACCACATCTTTCAAGAATACACCGACCTCATCGAACCCATCTCCATCGACGAGGCTTTCCTCGACGTG
>CAVKQP010000169.1:0-4631 GCA_963658165.1 Clostridium sp. CAG:302
CTACCAACTTTTTCTCTTACTATTTTGCATCATTCTTATCCCGAACTGGGGTAGTAATTGACATTGTATACATAGTTACCGAAGAATCCTACGTTGATGACATAGTCTTTGTTTTCAGCAGGATCGTGCATCAGCATATAGCAATCTGGAGTATATGTGTTACCTGTATGTATGATAAAACGATTCAATTGCAATCCTTTATCGGCAAACTCACTGAATGCCATATAGGTGTTCATGTCAAGACATGCGTCCAAACCAGATGCAAAAGGTCCAACATCGTAGAAAGTGCAAGACTTGCGGTCGAACACCAAATCATAGAACCTTGCATAAAGAACCTCAGGATAGAGTTCGTAGTCACCCGCTACTTGATATCCCCACTTGCCAATGGAGCCAAGGGCATGTTTCTTCCCATTGTTGATGAGTAGCTTCTGATAGTCCTCCTGTCCGATATAAGAGAAATCTATGTTCTCTGGCATTTCATAGAATTGGTCTTTCAACTCATTGAGCACACTCAAATCATTTCCGTTGAGGGTGATATAGTCCTTATTGGTCACAATGTGTAGAGCAGTGAGATTGCTTTCCGTAGAAGTGGTTCCGTCGGGATTAGTGGTCTCGTGTCCATATCCTGATGCTTGATACATCATGCCCACAGGGGTTCCCTTCATACCTTCAATGCCCAAAACTGAGGTGAGGAAATCTTTCTTGTCGCTAATGCCTGAGAGTGAAAAATAATCAAAGTCTACCCCTTGGTCGGTCTCTTTCATGACATACCAACCACTTGTAATGTCGGTAGCTGTAACAGTGAGGTCTGTGTTGACTGAAGTGTAAACACCATTAGCATGGTTTGTCACCCTATAATAGAGTTTATATTTACCCACCTTCAGCGCTAAGTCGGTCTTCAACTCACGTTCGTGAGAGAGGGTATCAGCCTCATAAGGATACTCATTGCCGATAGTATACCAAACATAGTCATAATTGCCATTGTCATCGCCCGAAAGGGTAGGGGTGATGTCGAGTTCTTGATTAGCCTTGGCAGTGATGCTTTCCAAAGCCGCAATCTGCACAGGCATGGCTTGCTGGTCTGAAATGTAATCATAGTTGCCCTTATCGTCGTAACAGCCCGTAAACACAGGCATCGCCAATAGGACTAAAGCCATTGTTTTAAAAATATTGTTCATAAGTCTTCTTTTCTATTTTGTTCATACGCTGTCTACCAAGGCTTGGTAGGATCATAGGGAGCACTGAAATCCACAAGTGTACCATCTGACTCTGCAAGTGGTGCATCGGGATGTGCTTGATTATAATCAAAGAGTTTCGACAGGAGCTTGGTGTTCAAATAGTTCTTGTAATCGGAATCAGAAGGAACATTGTCGAAATTGGTTATACCTGTATTTTCAATGATAAACTTCATCTTCACCGTGCCCCATGAGGCGCCGAAAGCATAGTACCAATCGTCCCAGTTGGTAGGTTTCAATGCTTGAGCCGAAAACGACACTACAAGACTGTCTTTCTCTTTGATACCCTCAGAGAAATGTTCATTAGGCACAATGCCTATCTTTAATGTGACCACTTGGTCATCAAGACTTTGATCCTTGAGCAAGATGATAGGCAGTTCATAATCGCTCTTGCCAGCAGGCATCACCATGAGTTTCTGCATCTCCTCCGTATCAAAACCCACATAATGCACACCAGCCTGTGCAGCGTCAGTCTCACCGTCATTCATTTGGTAGAGCTTAAATGTTCTTGATACATCGCTGGGATAACCCATGGCATGAATTTTGGCATAGACCGTATCACGTCCGTCTGTGTTGGTTGAATAGAAGAACGAGAAGTTAATGTCCTTGTCATTGTTGATATAGAGAGCCGGATCGTTCTGATAAGCTATCGGCTCATTGTCTGAGCAGGAGGTTGTTGCCACAAGGGCTAACGACGCGGCTGCCATAAGCATATATTTCTTCATCATGACTATTCGTAAATGGATTGAGATTTAGGTTGTGGCAACACATAAGCTCCTGTGGGCAACTCGTAAGTGGTAGGCCATGTATAAGTCTGGGTATTGTGCTTCTTATAGAAGAAGAACATTTGTCCTTCACCCATGAATTCCTTGCGCCATTCTTTTTCCATTCTTGCCTTGACAGTACTCTCACTAGTCAACGTTGCATCAATGGAACTATCCAAGCCACGAGCAAGACGCCACGTCGTGAAATAAGACATCATATCACTCAAGGCTGCATCTTCAAACACGATGAAGTACATCTCACTCAAGCGGAGCAAGGGCACGGTGTAGCGACCATAGACGGCTCCCTTGTTGGTGTACTTATAGTAGTGATAACTTGTCGTAGTTGAACCATCGTCTTGAGCAGTTGCCCAATAACGAGTTCCCTTATTGCGGATGTCATCAGGATAGAGACTGCTCTCATAAGCCTTGGCAACATATTCCTCTTTTTGAGAGAAAAGAGGGCTCGACTTGCCATAGTAGGGAGTGAAAATCTCTGTGGTAAAATTGGAATTGTAGGCACCAAAGAGATGTTCGCTTTTCATGTTAAGTGGACCATTACTGTTCTTCGTAAAGAAGTTTTCATCACAGAGGGTGAATATTTGCGTGTTAGAGGCATCCTTGGCAGCAATCACTTTCTCTGCATATTCCACAGCCTTTTCCTTATCGCCAATCCAATAATAAAGGCGGGCTTTGGTGCCCAGCACAGCCCAATAGTTGAACCGCAACTGACGATAAAGGTCATCTTCTTCGAGTGAAGCATCCGAACGATTGTTACCGGGGTCTCCACACTTAGCATTGGTCACATAAGGATCTGTCTCAGCAAGCAGACTCTCCGCCTTATCAAGGTCGGCAAGAATGTCGGCTTTCACCTCGTCGTAGGTTTCCGTCTTAAGTTTTGCCACATCGGTAGTGAGTTCTTTGGAGTAGGGGATACATGCCTTACTTCCATCAGCATTCTCAGGAACAGGTCCGAAAAAGCGCATCAAGTCGAGATGTAAAAAAGCACGAAGACCATACATTTCACCAGCCATGATTTGCTTACGTTTACCTGCGAAATGAACATTGGTATTATCAATATGCTGGATGATATTATTCACATTAGCAATGGCATTATAATACTTGCTCCACAAGTTGTCAAGCGTGGTTTCCACTTTGGAATTGGAATAGTCATTGCGTGCCAAATAGTAGGCAGAGGCGTCTGTACTCTCAGCAGGAATAGTCCATGTGTGGGCAAGGAACTCTGGCACATACATAGAAGCCTGAAGACCATAGAGTGAACTTTGTCCAAGGAGTACATAGACACCCGAAATGGCTTGCCTATAACCTTCTTCAGACGAGAACACTTCGCTCTCACGTTCTTCTGTTTTAGGGCTCACGTCAAGCCAGTCACTGCAACTGGTGAGCAGCATCGACGTAGCCAATATTGTCATGGATATATATTTGTTCATCTTTGCTTGTTTTTGTGTTTAGAATCTTACAGTCAACGAGAATGTATAGGTGCGCGCATATGGGTAGTCGGTACCACGCTCACGCTTCACCGTAGACCAATAGAACAGATCTTCGGCATAGCCGGCAAGTGATACATACTCAAACGGCAAATGCATCTTCTTCATCCAAGCTGTCGGCACCTCATAGGTAAGCGACAGGGTGTTGAGACGAAGTGTATTCTCGTCTTCCACAAAACGACTTGTGGCATAGGTCGTAGAAAAGTCTGTCACCGCCTTGTAACGCGCATTGGGGTTCTCTACACTCCAACGGTCATAGAGTGCACGACGGTCTGAGTTGTTGTAGGGATCATTGTTTTCAATCTTGCTCGCCAAGGTGGTGTTATAGATTTGACCACCAAAACGATAGCTGAAAATAGCACTCAGTTGCCAACCACGATAACGAAGATTTGTGTTGAACGTACCATTGTACTTAGGTTCACTGATACCACAAGCTACCTTGTCGTTGCTATCCCAAGTGTAAGTCTTCGAACCATCTTTTTTTAAGTAGATTTCCTTACCATTGCTGGGGTCTATACCAAGACTCTTCACAGCAAAGATTGTATTCAGACTCTCGCCTTCCTTATACATGAAGCTGGGATTCACACTGTTGCTGCTCGCCATCAGCGAGTTGAGATATTCCAAATAATTGCTTATCTTCTTAATTTTGTTGTCATTGTGTATCATTGTGCCACCTACAGACCAAAAGAGCTGACTACGGGTATTGCGCAATATATATACATTGGCACCAAGTTCAAAACCTTCATTTTGCACCTGTCCTACATTGCTCTTGAAGCTACTGAAACCAGCTGCTGATGGCAAGTTGACATCAGAAAGCAAGTCGTCGGTGAGCTTGTGATAATAGTCGAAATTGAGTGATGCACGATGGTTGAATATTTCCAAGTCTACACCAGCATCCCACTGCTTGGTCTTCTGCCACTTCAAAGCCGAATTACCGATGCCCATGAGTTGCAAACCATACTGCCCCACGAAATTGTAACCCGTGATATTGCTATAGCTAGTCAGTGCCTGATAGGGACTGAACGACTGCGAACCACTCGTACCATAACTCAAGCGAAGACGCGCCACATTGAATACCTTGTTTTCCTTAAGCCATTTTTCATTGTGAATGTTCCAACCTGCACCCA
>CAVKQP010000170.1:0-4578 GCA_963658165.1 Clostridium sp. CAG:302
CATCGCTATATATCTCCTTGTCTAGGCAGAAATACGAGTATGTCGCCCGGTCGTTCCCGATGCGCTCTCGCCACAGTTTGGGCTGCCGTCAATGCCATGTCGCAAGGATTCACATCGGTTTGCGCATGACATATGCTCACAGGAAACATGCGTCCCTCACTCTCCACAAGAGGGGCTTGCAGAGCTTTGCATATATAGTCGGCATCTATCGTTGCCGACATGACTATGATTTTCAAGTCGGGACGTACAATCTTTTGGGTTTGGCGAGCTAGTGCAAACGCCAAGTCGGAATTGAGACTACGCTCATGAAACTCATCGAAGATTACCACATCCACACCATCAAGCGTGGCGTCGTCGATAAGCATTCGTGTCAAGATTCCCTCAGTGAGCACCTCGACTTGCGTCTGAGAAGACACTTTTTGTTCGAAGCGTACCCGATAACCCACAGTTTCTCCTATAGGTTCTCCCAACAGTTGAGCCATGCGTTCAGCTATCTGTCGGGCTGCAAGGCGGCGCGGTTCAAGCATAAGTATCTTTCCCGTCTTGCCTTGATGCTCGTTCAGTCCCATGAAGATGGTAAGGGGAAGAAGCGTAGATTTTCCTGCACCAGGCGGCGCAGTAACGACTAGCGAGTTGTGAACGACAAGGTGAGTATTCACCAAGTCGGCAATTCGCGACACGGGCAAAGCGCCATTGCATGTGATTAGTTCCTGTAACAACATCTATCTTCAATATATAATAAGGAGAGAACCCGCACGAGCCCTCTCCTTTGTATCTATTTCCTATTCATCTACACCGAAGAGTGGGTCTTCGGGCATCACCAGCAAAGGTTTCTGATTGAACTCTTCAAGCAACTTCTCACTCACAAATTGCTTGTCCACCACCAAACGGAACATGTATTCTTCAAACCATTTGTTGGTCATTATCAAACAACCTTGTTGTCCCCAAGAGGCTCCCCAACTATTCTCCACCTTCCATTTCAATGGTTTACCGTTGGCATCAAGATCGACGGCAGTGAGGGTCATGGCATGCGTACTACCACTGTCATAGGTGGAGATGCGCTGCGCCTTAGTCATCGGGAAGTTGGTAGAGAAGAGTGAACCATAGTCGAAGTTGTTGAGATCGCAATAACCCGTGGTACGATCGAGGAACTTTGCCACATCATAAGAGCTATACATCTTCTTGCCTGCCTTCAAAGCAGTGATGGCAAGTTGCTCGATGTCATCCATCGGCAGGTTGAGATATTTCCAGTTTGTGCCGTCATAGGTGTGACGGTCATACTCCACCTCATAGGTTTTGTGATAGGGCCGGCGGGGATCATTCATCACCATGATAAACGTACCGGGCAATGGTTCGCCCACTACCTCCTTGTAGAAGCTCTGCGGTGTGTATTTCTTGGCAGAAGTCACCTCACGTCCATTCGCATTTTTGAATGCGTAAGAGAATTCCGTAGGCGGTTCGCCAATGGTCAGTGCCAACATGTGATAGATAGTTCCGAGCATCTTTTCCTTTGCGCTACGCACCTCTGCAGTCTTCTTGCCTCCATTCACCATGTCACGCAACTGCAAACCATATTCGCGAAGTTTAGACGAGATAAGCGATGCCATACGTTTTGTGTTGTCCGAAGAGAACGTCTCAGGCATCACACTCTTGGGCACGATGCCATACTTAGCCGTAAGGTCTGCCACTCCACAGAAAGTGCCACCGTCATTGATAGGGTCTTTGAAAAAGAACTGTACACGTTGGTCGTCCATCGGTTTCTTGGACGTATCGATGACACCCTGGAGGAAGAGGTTAGCCTTTTCCAACTGGTCATAGAAGAACAGATAGGCCTGAGAGAACTCCACGGTGAGCGAGTCACTCTTCTGGGCAAAGTTACTGCGCAGCACATTCAAGCCACTAAACATCCAACAACGACCACTCTGTTTCTGGTCTGTAATGCTCTGCTTCGGGGTTTCCACGCTGAAATAAGTGTCGAGCGTGCCCTTGTTTTTGTAGTTCTGTGCTAAGTTGTCAATGTTGTTGGCAGCGATGGCATTGAAGAGCGCACGGTCTGCCGAGGTCTGCTTCTGCGACTGGCGTATCTGTTGCATCACCTGAGGGGAAATGCCTCCATCCTTTGTCTGTGTCTGAGCACCGGCCGATGCAGCCCAAGCGAGCGTCACGGCAATTGCAAGAGTTTTTCTTTTCATATCGAATCTTTATATTTGTTTTTATTTCACGACTTGTGTTTGAGGGTTATGATATTTACTTCGGGCCATGCACCGAACCGGAATGGAACCGTTCCGCCTATGCCCAGCGACACATAGAGACGTCTGCCTTGTTCTTCATACATGCCGCCCCATTCGTTGTAAGCCCAACGCGATGGTGAAAACCTGCCTATTTTGAATTGTCCAGCATGAGTGTGGCCACTGAGGGTGAGTTGGATGTCGGTATTCTGTAGCACGCCTAAACGCCAATGCGTGGGATCGTGACTGAGCAGAATCTTAAACATCCCGTTAGGCAATCCTTCAACTGCTTTGCCGAGATTACCATGACTTTTAAACGGAGGCTTACCTATGTTCTCCACACCCACCAAAGCTATCAGATCGTTGCCACGGGTTATTGTCACGTGTTCGTTCATCAGCATGCGCCACCCCATCTTTTCTTCCATATAGATAAGGGCATGTTGGTTGCGCTGTATGCCGCGTATCGTGTGATCGTTTCCATATTCACAATAATCGTGATTGCCCATTACGGAATAAACTCCATCGGTGGCTTTGATGCCATCTAGCATAGTCATAAACGGCAGCAGTTCGGTTGCGCTCACATTGACGAGGTCGCCCGTAAAGACTACAAGGTCAGCATGCTGGGCATTGACTACCCGTACCAATTTCTTGATGAACACTTGATTTTGCAAGAACGTTCCAATATGGATATCTGAGAGTTGCAGCACGCGATAACCATCAAACGATTTCGGTATGGCTGCATCACAACACATAGCATTTTTGACAACGATACGCCGCCAACCAAAGAAGAAGCCATAAAGCAAGAACAGTTCTATCAATATCACTGCTCCTACGGCTATCCGCCACTCGACCAATAATTGAATGAGCACATACAGCAATTTGGGAAAAACGAAACACAACACCAAGGCGAAAAACACCCGCATGCACGTGTTGTGATACCAACCTCTATTGGCACAAACAAAAGCCATAAGCGTGGCTATAGTGGGCACCCACCACAACATCTTAAGCACCAACGGGCATACTTCAGCGAAGTGCATCGTGTAGATACACACGTCTGGTATCAGTAGCACCAGCAGGAAAAGCAAGAAATAGCATATGGTCTTCATGCTTTCATTCATTGTTCTTCATTCGGGAATGCCTCGCCCTTATATCGAAAAATGTCCCAATCATCATGCTACGAAGACGATTGAGACATTTCACCTTATTATATATATATATTTACGTTCTTACTTTGTCACCCAATAACCGCCATCTTTTATGCTTTCCAATGACCTGGTGACCATTGCCGACTCGCCTGGATGATGATAGCCCACCAACGTGAGATCAAAGATGAGTGTGCTTCCGCCAGGGATGGAAGACGATGAGCTGCTAGCTTGATAGTCGCTTACGCCATAGCCCAAGGCATAGGGAATGTAGATTTCCCAACGGTCTCCGATGTGCATATACTGCAATGCAGTAGTGAATCCAGTGACCGTAGCCGACACAGCAAACTTGCTAGGCGACATCAAATCTACATTGTAATTACCCGTGAAGCTTTGGTCAAACACCCACCCCTCAGGATAGCTCGGTGACGGAATCACTCGACCACGATAGTGCACCTGCACAGAATCTGTATAGATGGGGCAACTTGAACCCGTGCCACTCGTGATGATATGAGCCACTACATTACTAGTAGGCGACAAAGCGGCGATGCTATCGTTCACCGTCCACGAGGGTAAGATGAGCCAAGTTCCGTCTGTATTCGCCTTGGCCTTAGCATATACAGAAGCGAAATAATCGTCGTTCTTCTGCTGCCAATTGGCGAACTCTTCCTCGGTATTGTCATCCTCGCTGCACGACGACAATCCGCAGATTGTCGTCAAAAGCAGCATGGCGATATACATTGTTTTCTTTATGATCATTTACTGGAGTTTCTTAAGCAGACTTGCGATACTTACCTTGTCCTCTATAATAGCATCAAGTTGGTCGATGCTTACACGTTCTTGCTCCATGGTGTCGCGGAAACGGAGGGTTACGGTGTTGTCTTTCAGTGTATCATAGTCCACAGTCACACAATAAGGTGTGCCAATGGCATCCTGACGGCGATAGCGCTTGCCGATGGTATCCTTCTCGTCGTAGTGTGTGTTGAACTTGAATTTGAGTGCGTTCACAATCTCGCGTGCCTTGTCGGGCAGTCCGTCTTTCTTCACAAGCGGCAACACAGCCAACTTCACGGGTGCGAGTGCCGGTGGCAAAAGGAGTACTACGCGTGTCTCTCCATTCTCAAGTTGTTCCTCACGATAAGAATGACACATCACACTAAGGAACATACGGTCTACACCGATAGAGGTTTCAATGTCATACGGAGTAT
>CAVKQP010000171.1:0-4545 GCA_963658165.1 Clostridium sp. CAG:302
TAGCTCAGCTGGTTACACCCCGATTATGGGCTACAAGGCCATCGGTTTGTTCCAGAGCAAAGAAGAAATTGAAAACAGTCCTAAGCAGATGTTGGGCGACGTTCTTCCTGGCGATATCAAGTATGAGGATGTAAACCACGATGGTGTCATCGATGCTAACGATATGGTGAAGATGGGCTATAGCACGGTTTGTCCTGAACTTTACTACACCTGTCATATCGGTGCAGAGTGGAAAGGATTTGGTATCGATGCCATGTTCCAGGGAGTAGGCAGATATTCTGCCATGCTCAACACCACAGGTTACTATTGGGGTTTGATTAACAACACCTCTCTTTCTCAGTATGTATATGACAATCGTTGGACAGAGGAGAACCGCAATGCAGAATTCCCACGTTTGAGCAGTTCTACCAACAAGAACAACTATCAGTCAAGCACATTCTGGCTTCGTGACCGCTCTTTCTTCAAACTGCGCAACGTGGAAGTATACTACAATTTCTCTAAGCAGCTATTGTCGAAGACAGGCTTCCTCAATGCAGCCAAGTTGTATGTGCGCGGTACCGACCTCTTCACACTCGATCACTTGAACAGTGTGGATGCAGAGTACTTCGGCACTTCAAGTCCGTTGACTAGAAGTGTGATTGTTGGAGCGTCAGTAACATTCTAAACCTTAAAGAAAAGAATTATGAAACTGAAAAATATCGTATTGGCTACCGCACTTGGCGCCACCGCCTTGACTTCTTGTTCCGACAAGATGAACTACAAGGAGTATAACGGCTATGATGCGGAATACATTCAGAAGATGTTCAGCCGTGTAGGCGGTTTGATGACCTATATATATAAGGACTTCGACAGTGACTTTGGTGCTTATTCTGGAGCTGTCTTGGGTTCTGCCACTGATGAGTCGGTCTACTCTCATTCAGGCAATGCCATTGAGGACTTCTACAATGGTTCTTGGGGAGCGACCAATGCCAAGTCTACCATTTGGAGTCAGGCATGGGATGGCATCACTTATTGTAACTTGGTGCTCGACCAATTCTCCAATCTGACCTTCCCTGAATATACCCTTGACATTCACTACAAGGAGGAGATGAATCAGTACAAGAACTACGAGTATGAAGCACGTTTTGCCAGAGCCTATTTCTATTTCGAGTTGGTTCGTCAGTACAAGAATGTGCCTTTGAAAGTGCATGATATGTCGGCAGATGCTGCTAACAAGTTGCCTCAGGTTTCCTCTGATGAAATCTTCAAGTTCATCGATGATGAGTGCGCCGATATTCAAGACAAAATTATACAAGACTACACCACAGTTGGTTACCCTTCAACAGCTGAGACGGGTCGAGCCGGCAAGTTGGCTGTGATGGCATTGCGAGCACGCGCTGCCCTCTATCATGCTAGTCCATTGTTCAACACTAACAATGACAAGAGTCTTTGGTTTACGGCTGCCCAGCTTTGTCAGGATGTGCTCGTTGAAGCACAGAATGAGGGCAAGACACTCGCTAAAGACTATAGCAAGTTGTTCTTGTCCGATGGCATGAAGGATGTGGATACCCAAAAAGAGTTTATCTTCGGTAGCCGTTCCTTGTCATCAACCAACACTTTTGAGAAATACAACTTCCCAATCGGTATGGAGAATGCAGGCGGTGGTAACTGTCCTACACAAAACTTGGTCGACGCTTTTGAGATGACCAATGGAAAGGCAATTGATGAGCAGGGTAGTGGCTATGATCCACAGAAGCCCTATGCTAATCGTGATAAGCGTCTCTCTTTAATTGTGGCATGCAATGGTGAGCAGTGGCCTAATTCTAACAAGACTCCGTTGGCAACCTATGTGGGAGGAGCCAATTCATCTAGTGTGACCTACGGAACGCCCACCAGCTATTATCTGAAGAAATATGTCAATCCTACCTTGGTGATCGGAAACACAAACCCTGGCACGGCTGCCCATATTTGGGTCATCTTCCGTTTGGCAGAATTCTATTTGGACTATGCTGAGGCTGTGCTGAACTACACGGGCGATGGCTATACCAAGCCAAACGGGCTTTCTCGCACAGCGGCTCAAGCCATCAATGTGGTTCGCAAGCGTGCTGGACAGCCAGATATGGCTACAGGTTTGTCTTTCGAGGAATTTAAGAAGAAATATGAAAACGAGCGTTTCGTAGAACTCGCTTTTGAAGGTCATCGCTTCTTCGATCTCCGTCGCTGGAAGAATGCACCGGAATATCTGAAGACCATCCGCAAGATGACCATTACCAAGGAGGATGATGGAACTCTGACATTTACTCCAGGTGTGTTGGAAACACGTAATTGGGAAGACAAGTGGTATTTGTTCCCATTCCCACAAAAAGATGTTCTCAACTGCGGATATACTCAGAATCCAGGTTGGTAAAGATGAAAACCAAGTCGGTTGGGACTTATGTCCCGACCGACACCTAATAAAAAGCAACATTTAATCATTTTATTTTAAAATCAAGAACTATGAGAAAGTTTTATCTCTTCATCGTCGCTCTTTGCGCAATGGCGCTGAGCGCGCAAGCTGGTGTAAAGGTTCTCTACAACCAAAACTACCAGACCGTGACGGATGGTGCTTCTTCTGGTTGGGTCGGTCAGGTTTCTGGCGGATTGGCTATGGGAAGTACAGACGACGGTACCAAGTATGTGCAATATTCAACGGGTGCCAACAACGACCGTTCTGCTCACCTTATTTGGGGCGAGGACTTGTTGAAAAGCCAAAACGTTACTTCTTATTCCGTTAGTTTCTATTTTTCTATCGTAGCTTTCGGTAGTAACCACACCACAAGTGAGATTGCAGTGATGTCTGACGAGACCACTTGCACAACAGGTCCAAACTCAAACTTCCGTTATCCTTATATTACATCGGCAAAAGCTAATCAGGTGAACAAAAATTGGTTGTTTGACTTGACTCAATTGGCACAGTATGACGCAGAAAATCAACAGACAGGTATCTCCCAAACAGGTGACCAACCTTTCGTTGTCAATGGGGATTCAACTAATGAGGTGAAACTGTCTTCTGGCATGTTCTACTGTGTGAACCTTGATGTTGACGTAGAACGTCGCACTGTAGATTATTCTGTAACAACCGTTGATGGTACGACTATTACCTCAGGTGTTTACAACGTTCCTGAGGATGCCAATATGTATGCTACTGGACTCTACTATCTTGGAGGCCGCTATCAGAATGTTGCCCGTTTCACATTGATTCAGATTACTACAGAATCAGAAGGTGACTTTGCCAACAAACCAAGTATCTCTTTGACAAAGATAGAAAACGGAAACCGCGAGTATACTATTGGTTTCATGGAAGGCGAGGCACTCCACTTGAAATACCAAGGCGGTGAAGAACAGGTAATCTCCTATGACGATTCTGAGGATGGTAATTATGTTTGGGCAAACAATGGTACAGCTGGTTCCTTGGTGGCATGGACCACTATAGGCGATGCTACATCTGAAGAGAATTCAATAGAAGTTGAAAATACGAATGTGACACTTCCTGCAGCAACAGCTGACATCGCTAACGTGGAAGTAGGATATGGTAAGACCTACAAGTTGCAGGCAAGCAATGCAGATGTACCATTGCAGCCACAGTTGTTCCTTGACTATACCTTCACCGACAAAGACGGCAATATCCTCAAGGATAAGGACGGTAATGAAATCCAGGGCAAGGGTAAGTCTCCAGGCCAGGAAGTTTCTGTTCCTTGCCAAGGCTTCTTGCATATCACGACAAAGGCAGCAGGTTATGAATCTACTTCAACTGTTATTGAGAACAATGTTGAGTACGAAGTTAAGCACGACTTCAACTTTGCTCATCTAGGCGAATCAGAAATCGTTAACGCTGGCTTCTCTGCTGACGGCAATGTGACAGGCAACTATGCTACTTATGGTCGTCTTTATTGGTATTCTGCAGAAGATTCAACGAAGATGGTTTACAATGAGATTCCTCAGTATACCAAGAAAACTTCTGAGTGGACTGACGGCAAAGTTCTCGATGGAATCACTTTCACCGCTACTCCAGTTGTTAATGTTCACATCTATCAAGGTGTTGGTATGACTCTTGAAGGTATAAAAGGTGATAACATGGACACTGGTAAGTGGATTAATACTCTCTATTTGACTGTTGACGACGCTACTGAGAATGATATTGTTGCCATTAGTAGCTATAGCAACTATGGTTCTAACGCCCTGCATCCAGCAGTGGCTGACCAAGCAGCCTTCTTGGCTTCAGACAACGCTCCAGTGACCGCTATTCAGAAAGGTAATGCCAATATTGGCTTGTATCGTATCTCTGACTGCTTGGCACGCGTACTCGTTTACTGCGTAAAGGGTAGTACAGGCATCAAGGATGTGAATGCAGCTGAAAAGGTTGCCAAGGAAGATGTTTACTACACCATCAGCGGTATCAAACTTCCTGCAAGACCTACTCAGAAGGGTATCTATATCAAGAATGGCAAGACTGTTGTCATCAAGTAACACGATGAAACAATGAGTTCTGTATTTTGCAGAATCACGATAAACTAATCTATTCCGGGA
>CAVKQP010000172.1:0-4534 GCA_963658165.1 Clostridium sp. CAG:302
GTTTGTAATCTTGCTGCAAATATAGAATGAATAATGGATGAGTGCAAATGAAGAAAGACATAAAATGTCGTAAAAGCTATTAAAAACAAACGTAAAATAGCGTAAAAGCAAAATATTTCACGTATATTTGTGGCAATAAAAACCTTTATATATTGCATCCATTAAAACTTGTGCCTATGACATTTCCATATCACGAAAAATTGAAAGCGTTTGTTTACAAGCGCACAAATGATATTGAAGAGCGCACTCGCCTCGTCATGTTTATCATCAGTCTCATCATGGTTCTCACGGGTATGCCGCTCCATCTCATTGGTATCATCGGTGCCAATATTCCTATATTACACTTTCTCACCATCGGATTTTGGCTTTCGCTGGTCATATTATTTTTTCTTTACTTATATAAAAAGGTTTCTCTCAACCACGCCCTCTGGTTCTATGCCATCGTGACACAGCTGACAGAATCATTCCGCATCATCTATCTTGCCGTGGAAATGCCAGACAACTACGGACGACTCATCATCATCAACATGATCATCTCCTTGGCGCTCGTTATATATTTGGTATTGGGATATGCCAAGACAATACCTACCGTGATTACCTTCATTAGCCTCTGCACCCTCGTTGGCGTATCAATATACAATAGCGAAGCCGTGAGTTCACAGTTCGTCGCACTATTTACGTTCATCGAAGTCTTCTCGTGCATACTCGGCCGCATCACACAAAAAGGAGTGCACACGCTGCAAAGCGAGAAGACAGACTACAAGAAAACACAAGAGGGAATACTCGAAGCCTTTCACATGAGTAAGCAAGAGTTGGTGGCTTACTTACAGATATGCCGCAGCAACAAGGCAGAATCAAAGTCTATCAGCAACTTTTTCAACAACTTAGACGAGCAGTCGGCAAAGAATCTCATCAATGCGGTGGAACAGCACAAGGCAGAACTCAGGCTCAAACAGGAGCGTTTCGCCAAGCGTTTCCCACAACTAACCCCGACCGAACTGCAAGTATGCCGACTGGTAATGAACGGGAAGACGGTGAATGAAATAGCACGCGTGATGGACAAAAGCGCCAACAATGTCAGCACCGTACGCATCCACATTCGCAAGAAACTGGGGTTACAACCTGGCGACGACCTTCGTCAATATCTCTGTAACGCAGTCAAAGAATGACACACGGAGCGCCTAACACTTTTCTTTGGCACGCATTTTGCAGAGAGATGAGCAGAAACAAAACCATAAAAAACTAAAGACATGCAAAAAGGCAATATCGGGGTTACCACCGAGAACATATTCCCCGTCATCAAAAAGTTCCTCTATTCAGATCACGAGATTTTCCTTCGCGAGATTGTATCGAACGCTGTCGATGCAACGCAGAAGATGAAGACCCTCGCCGAGAAAGGTGATTTCAAGGGCGAACTGGGCGACTTGACCGTGCACGTGAACCTCGACACGGATAAGGGAACGCTCACCATCAGCGACCGAGGCATCGGTATGACCGAAGAGGAAATAGACAAATATATCAACCAGATAGCATTCTCTGGTGTCAACGACTTCCTCGACAAGTATAAGGACAACGCCAATGCCATCATCGGACACTTCGGACTGGGTTTCTACTCATCGTTCATGGTGAGCAAGAAAGTAGAAATCATCACACGTAGCTATAAAGACGGATCGAAAGCCGTGAAGTGGAGCTGCGACGGAAGTCCTTCCTACGAGATAAGCGAAGCCGAAAAAGAAGACCGCGGATCGGATATTGTACTGTATATAGACGATGATTGCAAGGAATTTCTCGAGAAGAACAAGATAGAAACACTGCTCAACAAATACTGCAAATTCCTGCCCGTGCCCGTGGCTTTCGGCAAGAAGACAGAGTGGAAAGACGGAAAACAGGTGGACACAGCAGAAGATAACATCATAAACAATGTGGAACCGCTGTGGACCAAGACACCGAGCACACTGAAAGACGAGGACTACAAGAGCTTCTATCGCACGCTCTACCCCATGCAAGACGAGCCTTTGTTCTGGATTCACTTGAATGTAGACTATCCGTTCAACCTGACTGGCATTCTCTACTTCCCTAAGATCAAATCGAACATCGACATTCAGCGCAACAAGATACAACTCTACTGCAATCAGGTGTTCGTCACCGACCAAGTGGAAGGCATTGTGCCTGAATTCCTCACACTGCTCCACGGCGTCATCGACTCACCCGATATTCCACTGAATGTGAGCCGTTCCTACTTGCAGAGCGACAGCAACGTAAAGAAGATCTCCACCTACATCACCAAGAAAGTGGCAGACCGCCTGCAAAGCATATTCAAGGAAGACCGCAAAGAATATGAGCAGAAATGGGACGATCTCAAGATTTTCATCAACTACGGAATGCTTTCGCAGGAAGACTTCTATGAGCGTGCCAAAGACTTCGCGCTCATGAAAGACACCGAAGGAAAGTATTTCACGTTTGACGAATACAAGACGCTCATCAAAGACAACCAGACCGACAAGGACGGACAGACCGTCTATCTCTATGCCAACAACGAAGAGGAGCAATACACCTATATCGAAGCAGCCAAGAAGAAAGGCTATAGTGTGCTCTTGCTCGACGGACAACTCGACACACCAATGGCATCTATGTTGGAACAAAAGTTGGAGAAAAGCCGCTTCGTACGCGTAGACTCCGACACTGTAGACCGCCTTATCGTGAAGGAAGACATGAAGAAAAGTGAGCTGAGCGACACCGAACGTGCCAATTTGTCACAAGTGTTCCGTTCACAACTGCCAAAGATAGACAAGGTGGAATTCAATGTGGAAGTGCAGCCCATGGGTGAAGACAACCAGCCAGTGCTCATCACACAAAGCGAATATATGCGTCGAATGAAAGACATGAGCCGCTACCAGAGTGGCATGTCGTTCTATGCACAGATGCCAGATGCCTATAGTTTGGTGCTCAACAACGAACACCCACTCATCAAGAAGGTGCTCGAAGAGGAGACAGCCAAGTGTGAAGAGGCATTGAAACCTATAGAAAGCGAACTGAAAGGACAGGAAGCCCGCCTCGCCGCACTGCATCAGACACAAGGAAAGAAGAAGCCTGAAGAGGTGACACAAGAGGAGAAAGACGACTTGCAGAACACTGAAAAGGCTATCGAAGAGCAGCGTGAGAAGAAAAACAAAGTCATCGCCGACTATGCAAAAGACAATCAGGTGGTGCACCAGCTCATCGATCTCGCCCTCTTGCAGAACGGTATGCTGAAAGGAGCTGCCCTCAACAAGTTCCTCGAAAGAAGCATTGAAATGATTGGAAAATAAGACACCTGCATAATAGGACAACCGAAATCAAGGCGACAGATAGCAAGTCTGTCGCCTTGACTCGTATAAAGACAGCAGCTTTAATTGTTTTTAACAGCAACAAAATGACATTTTTTCGTCAGTTATTTTGTTCTACTCGTTATTTTTCGTTTACTTTGCATATATAATCAATCACCATTAAACTATTCTTCATGATGAACACAACCGGAACCGAAAATCGCTGTGGTCTGAAAAGAGAAGACTTTCAGGCCACCATCAACGGGAAAAATACAGATTTGTATATCCTAAGAAACAAACAAGGCAACGAAGTTGCAGTAACTAACTATGGCGGTGCCGTATTGGCAATCATGGTGCCCGACCGCGACGGCAACTATGCCAACGTCATCCAAGGACACGATAGCATTGACCATGTCGTAAACAGTCCAGAGCCTTATTTGTCCACATTGATTGGCAGATATGGCAACCGCATCTGCAAAGGCAAATTCCAATTGCATGGCAAAGAGTACTCATTGGCCCTCAACGACGGCCCCAACTCATTGCACGGCGGCAAAAAGGGATTCAACACAAAGGTGTGGGATGCACTCCAAATGAACGACCAGTCGGTGGTAATGAACTATATCAGCACCTATGGCGAGGAAGGTTATAGCGGCGAACTCAAAGTGACCGTCATCTATACCTTCACTGATGACAACGAATTCATTATCGAATACATGGCCACTACCAACAAGAAAACCATCGTAAACCTGACACACCATGGATTCTTCAGCTTGGCTGGTATCGCTAATCCTACACCTACAGTAGAAAATGTGCGCTGCGAAATCAACGCAGACTACTATCTCCCCATCGACAACACCTCGATACCAACAGGCGAAATAAGACTGGTAGAAGGCACTCCATTCGATTTCCGCAAGCCGAAAACTATCGGTGATGAAATTGATGCAGACAACGAGCAAATTAAAAACGGCACAGGCTACGACCACAACTATGTGCTCAACAAGAAAGAAGAAGGCGAACTGAGTTTTGCTGCCCGCTTGACTGAGCCTACATCAGGACGCACCATGGAAGTCTACACCACGGAACCCGGTCTGCAACTCTACACTGGCAACTTCCTCTTCGGATTTGAAGGTGCTCACGGAGCTACATTCCCCAAGCGTAGTGCCATCTGTCTCGAAGCACAGCACTTCCCCGACACGCCCAACCATCCATACTTCCCATCTGTAGTACTC
>CAVKQP010000173.1:0-4479 GCA_963658165.1 Clostridium sp. CAG:302
GACTCAAGTCAATGTAGCTTCGCCGAAGCGTGTAGTAGTCGACGCGCCTTCGCGTTGACCCAGCGCAGATGAATGGCATAAAGAAATCAATAAATGGCGTGACAAGCATTTCTGACAAGTCCAAGGGGACGGCGAGAGCGCATCCCCCTACTACAGATGTGCTTATGTAGCAGTTGACGCGACCTCCCATCTACCTTTGTGCAAAAGATGACTAATTTCTTTTGCTCTAAAGAACTTCCTTGTTATTAATATTCTTCGTACATTTTGTCTCTTGGATCTCTTAAGTACAATTTGTAAAACTTATCAGGTCCACCTATTCTAAATTGCTTCCCTTTAGAGTTGACTTTAGAGCCATAACAATTCTTTTTGTCCTTGTATTTTTCTGTTGCCTCTTTTTGTGAATAGTTCGTGATCGAACTTATCCAAAAGTTGTTGTCGATATGCTTTTCTGCTACATCGTTTTTGGTGAAACCATAGGCAATACGGTTTCTAAATCTCATAGGAGTTGACGTCTGTGTGTAATTTTCAATGAAACTACTTTTAAGGGGGAAATCTTTCGAACTAACGCAAGTCTTTACAAACAAAGGGTTTACTTTGTGGTAATTGAACACTTTGTAACAGTTGGCAGGAATACAAACAATTTCTTTCTCCTTGATAGTTTCACCTATCATTTGTGCCCTAACTACTTTCTTGCCGTTAGCATTCACAATGGCCTTTGCATTTTCTGTATATGTATTATCTCCCCAAAGGGCATCGCCTTGAGCTATTCCAAACATGTGAGCCTCTGAATAAGTAGACTGCGAGTAGGCTTGCGAGGTATACGTGCGTTCTTGATAATAGTCAACCGCCAGACCATTTGCTACATAGAAACTCTGCCCCATGTTTACAAAAATATCCCTATTTGTTTTGTTCAAGAACGCGAACTTCAACTCGCCATTGTTTGACCAAAGGTTGTAGTATAATTTACAATCTTCGTTCTCATAGACAAGAGAGTTGTCTTGTTGCTTCAAGTTGTCTGAACTCACGTCGTACACTTGGTAGAAATAGCTCATGCATGATGACAAACTCATTCCAATGCAAGCTAATAAAAGACTTTTGCAAATACTTTTTTTCATATGGTTTTAGTTTTAGTTAGATGATTGTATTACAAAATTAGTGAATCTTTTTTAATCAAGAAAGATAAAACACCATTTTTTATATGTGCCGATATCATATACTTCAATAATACATGAAAGGCTACCACGGAGCATTGTGCTCTTGCTTGGTAGCCTTTCTTGTATTTAGTCGAATATTTTAAATTCATAGCCTTGTGCCTTTAGCCATTCGATGGAGGCTGGTAGGGCATAATGAAGTTTTTCGATGCTCTTCAGTGAGTCATGGAATGTGATGATAGAACCATTGCGGGCATATCTTTTGACATTGTTGAGAACGTCTTCAGCGGTCATCCACTTCGAGTAATCACGTGTGACTAAATCCCACATGACAATTCTATATTTGCGTCCGAGCCATGCGTATTGGTCGAGTCTCATCCAACCGTGGGGAGGACGGAATAGATTGGAATGAATGTAGGCATTAGCTTTTTCTGCATTGTAGCTATATGTCTTGATGGTGTGCTTGAATCCGCCCATGTGATTAAAGGTGTGGTTACCGACCCTATGCCCCGCATCGACAATCTGTTGATACAAGTGGGGGTACTTTCTCACGTTGTCTCCAACCATAAAGAATGTAGCCTTAATATTGTATCGTTTCAGCGTGTCGAGAATGAACGGGGTCGATTCGGGTATCGGACCATCATCGAAGGTCAGATACACCGAATGATCCTGTTTGTCCATTCTCCATGTGGCTCTTGGGTAAAGCCAACGTAACCACATGGCAGGTTGTTCTATAATCATATGTGATGTTTACTGTTGTGGGTCTAAACCGCCCATGTTATGATAGCGTGAGTAATATTGCTCAAACTGAACATTGTGCTTTTGCATCCATGATGGGTTGTATGGTTGTGCTATTTGCAGCATACTGTACATCATCTGGAAGTTCAGGTTGCAGTCATACATGCTTTGTCTAAAGCGGTTGTAGTCTAATGACATATACCAATTGAGGTATTGAATGGAATTGCTCCACATCTTATCGAGCATCTTGAAGCCTTTGGCTTTCTGTCCAAGTCTGAGGTAAGCCTTTGCCAATTCAAAGCCTCCGCTCATATAGTTCATCGGAACATTATACTCGGGTATCTCTTTGTCGGCTTTTGCCAAAACATTGCGTGCCTTTTCAGTTTTGTTTTCGTCTATCAATGCATTGGCCAGTTGTGCCAACAAACGACGATGAGTATAGCACATACGCATGAGTGTCTCATCGATGTATAGACCTGGCGTACTCAGTCCACCGAACTTGAAGCGATCCATCACATTGTGATACATCTTCTCTGTGTCGATGTTCTTCACGCCGGGTTTAGTGGTCGTGAACGGCGTGATGCGGTTGGCAAGGCCTTCCAAGATGAAGTTGTCGCCGAGGTTCATGTAGTTGTCTTGTCCCACTGTGGTAGCGATATAGAGCGGACGTGTCCAATTACTTTGGGCAATCATCTCAAGCATCATCAAGTCGTTCTTGTAGAGTCCGTCTTTTCCAGCCAACGAGATCACCATTTTATTGGGTATGGTGTCAGCGATGAGCATGCCACTCTTCTTGACAGCTTCCTTATCAATAGTCACATAGACAGTGTCGGTCGGGATGACATGCATATCGGCATTTTTGCTGTTCGCGCGGACCCAATATTTCATGATGTTCTTCAATTCAAAAGGTTCATCACCAAATTGCTTCTTGGCTTCTTCTGGATTCTCCTTATAGAATTCTAGTATCTGACTCTTCAGACTAGGTTGTATCTGAATAATCTCATTGGTTCCAGAGCAGTAGTCAATACGTGGCCAAGAGATAGGAACCGCAGGTGAGTCGTAAGCAGGACGCCTCATTTGGTCTATATACCAGTCTGTTTGCAGATAGCTCAGATTGCAAACACGGGCATCCGTGCGCACTCCTTCCACTTCTTGGTTATACCACAAGGGGAATGTGTCGTTGTCACCATTGGTGAAGATGATAGGATTGCCTTTCTCTTGTAGAGACATCAGGTAGTTCTGTCCAAAGTCACGACAAGTGTAGCGACCGCTGCGGTCGTGGTCATCCCATGTTTGTGAAACCATTTGGATAGGAACAAGCAAGCAGAGCAGCGAAACGATGGCTGCGAGCACATTGTCGTTCACCTTGATGCGCTTCTTGAGCAAGTCGTAGATACCTGCAACACCAATGCCGCACCAAATGGCAAAGGCATAGAATGAACCTGCGTATGCATAGTCGCGTTCACGAGGTTGCATAGGTGTCTGGTTAAGATAGATGACTATGGCGAGACCTGTCATGAAGAACAAGAAGAATACCACCCAAAATTGTTTGATGCCTCGATCTCCACGATAGGCTTGCCAAAACAAACCAATGATTCCCAACAACAACGGCAAGCAATAGAAAACATTGTGTCCCTTGTTGTCTTGCAAATCCTGTGGCAGTTTGCTTTGGTCACCGAGGCGCCAGTTGTCAAGTACGGAAATTCCAGAAATCCAGTTGCCTTTTTCCAACTCTCCATTGCCTTGTAAATCATTTTGGCGGCCGCAGAAATTCCAGAAGAAGTAGCGCATATACATATAGTTGCACTGATAGGAAATGAAGAATGCCAAATTCTCAATCGTAGTTGGAATCTTTACAGTTCTATCTGGATCATAGGTAGATTGCACTTCCTTTCCTTTAACACCGCCCATCCAGTCTTCGTATGCTTGTGCGTGAGAGCGATCATACATTCTTGGGAAGAACATGCATTGTCCTGTCACATACTTTGGCTTATCTTTGGTGCTAACGATATAGTAAGAATCTTTCTCGTCTTTTGAAATCTTCTCTTTACGTTCATACACAGGAGCTCCCTTTGACATGGCAACGCGTCCGTTATCGTCGGCTTGGAATTCTGACGTGTAAGCTTGTCCGAAGAATAATGGACTATCTCCATATTGGTCTCGGCTCAAGTAGCTACCCAATGTGAAGATGTCTTCAGGTGAGTTTTGGTCCATTGGAGGATTGGCAGACGAGCGTATCACAATAAGTGCATAACTTGAATAACCAATCATCAGCATCAACATGCAAAGTAGGGTAGTGTTGAGCATACGGGCATTGATGATAGGCTTGTTTTCCTTCTTCAGTTTCAATACAAAGAAGGCAACAACCAACACAACTACACCAGTAAAGAATGCCATCCATCCATAACCAAAGAATGGAATGCCGATAAGTCCGAAAGCGCAAAGGAATGAAACAACCTGCAACTTGCGGCTACGGTTGGTGTAACTTTCATAGATACCCCAAATTACGGCAGCAACAAGCAAGATGATATAGATGATTTCACCCGTGTTGAACGGGCAACCAAGCGTGTTGACAAAGAATAACTCGAAC
>CAVKQP010000174.1:0-4386 GCA_963658165.1 Clostridium sp. CAG:302
CTGCGACCAAGTGGAGTCGTTTGCCAATGTCATGAAGCAAGTGAACGCCGAGACATCAACTCTCAGCTCAGAAGAACTGGCAGAAGTACAACGCTACGATATATATCGCAATGGTGTGTTCTTCGATTTGGGCGACTACATAACTAAGTTGTGCAAAGACAATAGCACTTTGCTCAACCAAGCCAATCAAGCCCTTGCTCTCTTAGTGCCCTATGCCGTGAACACCCCAAACTATGCAGAAGTAGTATCAAGTTGGGGGGCGTCGACAATCAAAGCCTGTCCCATCAACAGCTATTCTGGCATTACGTGTTCAGATCCAAGCGTGAATGGAGCCATAAGAGATGCCAAGGAAAAAACAGAATGGTGGATAGCCACTCATTAATCATAATGTAGGCAGATGAATATCTGAGTCGCACATGAAATAACCCATCATTCTCTTCGCTTACTCAGAATTTTGCACTACCTTTGCAATTGTAAATATCACATCAGATATGAAACTCAAGAAAAAAGTATGGCATGCTATCCCAGGTCAAGAACTCACCGAGTTGGATAAGAAGGTGATGTATTGGGAAAGCAAAGGCAAGGAAGTGCCGTCACGTGATTTGATTAAAACTCCAGAACAAATAGAGGGTATCCGCAAGAGTGGCGTAGTGAACACTGGAGTGCTTGACGAAGTTGCCAAGCACATACACGCCGGAATGAATACGCTCGAAATAGACAAGATATGTTATGACTACTGCACCTCTCATGGTGCCATACCCGCTTGCTTGGGCTACGAAGGTTTCCCAAAGAGCGTGTGCACGAGCATCAACGACATCGTATGCCACGGCATCCCTAAGGAAGAAGATGTGCTCGAAGAAGGAGATATCATCAACGTAGACTTTACAACCATTCTCGACGGCTACTATGCCGATGCCTCACGCATGTTTATGATAGGCAAAGTAGACCCAAAAGTGGAGCAGTTGGTCAGAGTTGCCAAGGAATGCTTGGAGATAGGAGCCGAGGCAGCCAAGCCCTATTGCTTTGTGGGTGACATAGGACATGCCATACAGAAGCATGCTCAGAAATACGGCTATGGTGTTGTGCGCGACCTTTGTGGACACGGTGTGGGAATTAAGTTCCACGAAGAGCCCGATGTGGTGCACTACGGACATAAGGGTACAGGAATGCTCATTGTGCCTGGCATGGTGTTCACCATAGAGCCTATGATCAATATGGGCGGTGATTGGCACGTATACCTCAATGCCGAAGATAAGTATGAATGGGAGATTATCACCAGCGATGGATTGCCCAGCGCACAGTGGGAACACACCTTTGTGATGACTGAGCATGGTGTGGAAATCTTGACAGAATAATACGGAAACTTCAATGGACGATATTTATATATTAGGAATAGAAAGCAGTTGTGACGATACCTCTGCTGCTGTGTTGCGAAACGGAGTGCTGCTTAGCAACGTGACGGCTTCGCAAGATGTGCATAAAGCCTACGGAGGTGTCGTGCCAGAGCTGGCTTCAAGAGCGCATCAGCAGAACGTGGTGCCCGTAGTAGACCAAGCTATCAAGCGGGCAGGCATCACGAAGGATCAACTCTCGGCAGTGGCTTTTACACGCGGACCGGGATTGATGGGATCACTATTGGTTGGCGTTAGCTTTGCTAAGGGTTTCGCTCGTTCACTCAACATTCCGCTGATAGATGTAAACCACCTGCAAGGACATGTGATGGCACATTTCATCCGCGAAAGTGAAGACGACCATTCACAACCACCATTCCCCTTCCTTTGTCTGTTGGTCAGTGGAGGAAACTCTCAGATTGTCAAAGTAAATGCCTACAACGATATGCAGGTGCTCGGACAAACCATTGACGATGCGGCAGGCGAAGCCATCGACAAGTGCTCCAAAGTGATGGGACTTGGCTACCCAGGTGGTCCTATCATCGACAAACTTGCCCGTCAAGGCAACCCAAAAGCCTATAAATTTGCAGAACCCCATATACCAGGCATGGACTATAGCTTCAGCGGACTGAAGACCTCCTTTCTCTATAGTCTCCGCAAATGGGTGGAAACAGATCCCGACTTTGTGGAGCATCATAAGGAAGACCTTGCCGCAAGTCTTGAATTCACCATTGTCGACATCTTGATGAAGAAGCTTCGCTTAGCGGTGAAGCAAACTGGCATCAAGCACGTGGCAGTAGCAGGAGGCGTGTCTGCTAACAACGGATTGCGTAATGCCTTCCGTGAACATGCGGAGAAATATGGATGGACCATCTATATACCAAAGTTTAGCTATACTACAGACAATGCTGCCATGATTGGTATTGTGGGTACGTATAAGTATAAGGACAAGGACTTCTGTAGCATAGACAAACCAGCATTTAGCAAAGTTACATTTCAGTAATAACAGATAAAACATGGAATTCGAAAAGAAAGTATTAAGCAGAGAGATAGCACAAGGACTCTACGACACGGGCAAGACCGTGGGTTCGGCAGAGAGTTGTACAGGCGGCCGCATCGCTGAAGCCATTATTGCCACTCCTGGCGCATCGAGCTACTTTAAGGGAGGCATCATATCGTACACCAACGAGGTGAAAGAAAACCTGCTTGGTGTCGACCACCAGTTGCTTGAAGAGAAAACAGCCGTTTGCGAAGAGGTGGCCATCGCCATGGTTAAAGGTGCCATCAAAACACTCGGTGTAGACTATGCAGTGGCTTCCACTGGTACAGCTGGACCCACAGGCGGCACCAAGGAAATTCCCGTAGGCACTATTTGGATTGCCTGCGGTAGTGCTGACGAAGTGGTTACAATGAAATTGGAAGAAGATTTTGGCCGTGACATCAATCTAGCCATTGCCACAAGCAAAGCATTGCAGATGTTGCTCACCTTCGTTCAAGACCATAAACCAGAGCCTGAAGCTGAACCTGAAACAAAAGCATAAAATGCGCAAAATATTATTGGCTACAATATGGAGCCTCTTGATCTGCATCAGTGGTGCAGCTCAAGAGGCTCGCTCTTTTCCACAAACAGTGCCTGCGGGAAACTATAGCGGCATCGCATGGCTGGGCGACAGCACCTACGTGGTGGTAGACGACAAGTCGCCCTCAGATGGTTTTTACACCTTTTATATACAAGTAGACTCCCTTTCAGGGCAAATTAAAAGTGTGCGGCGTGGTGATTTTCATGCGTCGTCTCTTGCAGCACGAGATGGTGAGGGTATTGCTTTCAACCGACACTCTCAATGCGTGTGGATGAGTGGAGAGCAAGATAATGAGATACGCGAGTATCACATGGACGGAACACTCACGGGGCGACGCCTTCCTCTTTCCGATGTCATGCGACATAGTGCTGGCAATTACGGCTATGAGTCGCTCACCTATAATGATAGTACCCATCGCTATTGGACCATTACGGAAAGTACCTTACCCATAGATGGAGCAACGGCAACCTCTACAAATGGTGTGGCAAACCGTTTGCGTTTGCAAGCATTCGACGATAACTTGAAAGCAGTAGGGCAATGGGCATATCTAATGGACAAACCTGTGGCTCATCACGAAGCATCTAACTATGCCATGGGGGTAAGCGAATTGTGTGCGTTGGACAATGGAAGCATCCTTGTATTAGAGCGTGAGTTCTATGTCCCGAAGATTAAAATAGGCGCATTCGTGCAGTGCAAGCTCTATATGGTCAATCCTCAAGACAACGATGAGGCAAGGTTACATTCAGAAACCCCGATGAAAGAAAATACAAAAGTGCTCTCCAAGACTTTGCTCACCTCTTGGACCACTCGACTGGGATTGTTCAACCGAAGCATCGCCAACTATGAAGGCATGTGCTTAGGGCCTACCCTCCACGATGGCAGACGCCTCCTTCTACTCGTAAGCGATTCACAGGCACAATATGCAGGTGTGCTTCAAGACTGGTTCATGTCGATTCCATTGTCCGCAGATTTACCCTAATTCATGCACTAGGCTGCATTGGCAAATGTACTAGGCTGCATCGGCCAACGCAGCCTAGTGCGTTTTTTTTCATGTTTTAGCTATTATAAAACTAGAATCACATTTTATTCATCTTCCCCCAAAAGATGTCTTCGCAATCTTGTGCAATACGAATGCTTGGGCGTTCGTCCTTGGTAATGGGCGTCACCTCTACATTGTCAAAGGTGATACGTTCGGCATGACGCACATAGAAGCCATAGGAAGGAAGTCCTTCACGCGACCACTCCTGTGCATCAGGATAACCTCCAGGTTTTTCCTCTACGGGAGCCTCTGCCATTGCGGTGGTTCCGCCACCAACAGAAGACAAATGAATATCCTGAAGTAATACGTCACTCACACGTGACCCCTTCACACCATTAATAAACGAGCCTTGTCGACGACAGTCCGTACCTTGCAC
>CAVKQP010000175.1:0-4376 GCA_963658165.1 Clostridium sp. CAG:302
GTATGGGATTGATGGACATGACTTTAGGGTAAAATAAAAGCCGTCAGCTCACTTGTCGTGGGTGGGCTGGCGGCTGCTTATGTCATTCTCCTTTCATGACGCGCACCACGTCTTCGATGCGTCGGTCGAAAGGACCATTGTGTTCAAGCTTGAGTGTGCACATGGCAGCGGCGAACTTCCCAGCCTCTTTGTAACTCTCTCCTTGACTGCGACACCATAGATAGCCTGCGCTATAGGTGTCTCCACATCCTGTGGCATCCACTAGTTGTGCTGGGCGATAGGCGGGTACTTCGTGGAATTGCCCTTCAGCATAGATGAGCGATCCCTCGCTGCCGAGCGTAATCACCACCTCTTTCACACCCCATGAGGCGATGAGTTTTGCCACCTCATGCACATCAGTTTTGCCAGAGACTACCTCCATCTCGTGCTCATTGAGTTTCAGGATGTCTGTATACTTGAGCACCTCCATCTTGTCATGCCAGTCTATGGCATGCACCTCTTGTCCGCGCACTTCCCGTAGGTATCCTTGCACGTCAATGCTCACCTTGCCTTTTTGCGATAGATACTTTACCACTTCTGGTGAAAAGTCATCGCTCAAGAGTGTACCGAGGTGAAACACCTTTGCTTCCAGACCTTCTACCTCATCAAGTGTGAACGGGTCAGCCTTGGCAAGAACTCGTTGGGTGCGGTTATTGGAGTTTTCTCCATATTTGTTTTCAAAGTATACGGTATTATTACTCGTGAAAGCTTTCACGTCGATGCCTGCCGCCCGCATCTCTGCCACAGCATTCATCTCAGGCTTCCCAAGTGAAGTGACCAACTGGTAGTCTACGGTTTTGGGTAAGCTGTTGAGGGCATATGAAAAATAGAACGAGGTGCCGCCCGACATGTAAACGGTGCGACGTGGGGTGATAATCTTGTCAAGCGTGATATGCCCGATGCAACAAATGTCCTTCATCTTTAATCTTTGTTATCTAAAAAACTCTGCAAAGGTACAGATTTTTCGCATAATTGCCAAGGTTAACTATCATTAAATCACCTTGATGCCTCTCTCGTGGCATAGCGTTAAGCTCATTTCCTTGAGCTTGAACTTCTGTATCTTTCCACTTCCTGTGAGCGGCCATTCGTCCACGAAAAATACATATTTGGGCACTTTGTAGCGAGCTATCTTGTCATTACAGAAGTCGCGCACATCTGATTCCTCGAGGTGACATCCTTCTTTCAGTTGGATAAACGCGCCGACCGATTCTCCGTATTTCTCAGAGGGAACGCCAATTACCTGTACCAACTTCACTTCTGGCATGTTGTATAGAAAAGCCTCTATCTCGCTCGGATAGATGTTTTCACCACCGCGGATAATCATCTCCTTGATGCGTCCTGTGATATGGAAATTGCCGTCTACGTCTTTGAAACCAAGGTCGCCCGTGTGCAAGAACCCTTGGTCGTCTAGTATTTCACGGGTAGACTTTTCGTCCTTATAGTAGCCCAACATGTTGTTATATCCTCGGTTGCACAGTTCGCCTTCTTCGTCTACGGCACATTCCCTACCGCTTTTGTCAAGTACTTTGACCTCAGCGTGTTCGAAAGCCTTTCCCACAGTGTGGCAACGCACCTCGAAGGGGTCGTCCCATCGGGTGGCAGTCATGCCCGGAGAGGCTTCAGTGAAGCCATATTCGCTTGTCACCTTCATGAACATTTCACGCTCCACACGCTTCACCATATTTACCGGGCAGATGCTACCCGCCATGATGCCTGCTTGTAGCGACCGCAAATCGAATAGGTTGAACATGGGGTGGTTGAGTAATCCCAAATACATGGTGGGCACACCATAGAGGTGGGTGCATCGTTCTTTATGGATAGAACCCAGCACGAGCAATGGGTCGAAGCGCTCGGTGACCACCATGGTGCAATGGTGAACCAAGCAGTTGATGATGCCGAGCACCAATCCGAAGCAGTGGAAGAACGGCACACAGACGCAGAGTCGGGCTTTGTCGCTGAAGTTCAGGTGCTCACCAGTGTAGTATCCATTGTTGCAGATGCCGTAGTGGCTTAGCATGGCGCCCTTGGGAAATCCCGTTGTTCCGCTAGTATATTGTATGTTGACTAGGTCGTGGCAATTCACTTTCAATCGTGCTTCGGCATAGGCTTCGTCGTTGGTCGTCATAGCCATGGTCATCACCTCATTGATCGTGTGCATGCCACGGTGCGGTTCTGCCCCGAAGTAGATGACCTGCCGCATGCTAGGCAATTTGTCGCTGTGCAATTGCCCAAACGATTGTGTCTTCAGTTCGGGCAACATCTGATAGGTCATCTGTACAAAGTTGTTGTCCTTGTTATGGTCTCCAATGCAGAGCACTTCCATATCGGAGCGCAAGCAAAGATCTTCCACCTCGTATTGCTTGAAGTTGGTATTCACGGTGATGGTCACAGCCCCGAGTTTTGAACAAGCCATCAGCATTGTAGTCCAGTCGGGAATGTTGGCTGCCCAGATGCCCACATGAGTGCCTTGCTTCACGCCAATTGCCATCAGTCCCTTAGCCAATTCGTCTACGCGACTATTGAAATAGCTGTAAGTCCATCTCAGATTGCGATCTGAGTAGACAATATATTCCTTTTCAGGGTCGTTCTCTGCCCAATATTCGAGCCATTCACCTATCGTCTTTTCTGAAAGTTGCTGCATGTTATTGTGTTTTATCGTCTTTACGTCTGCATTTTTGCACACGGGTTATTGTGAGTGCAAAAGTAACAAATATTTATCAAGTGGGCATTAACCACGACAAAAGTTTGATTTTTATTATACAGTATAATTAAGAAAGGTTAATAAATCGGAACGGGAATTATATAGTTAGTAATAAATATGTAATTTTGCAAACTAGAGATTACAATACAAGGAAATATGAATATTGAAGTAAATTCGTTTGACGTAGTAAACAAAGGCTTCACTCCGAAGGAAGCCATCGATGAGGCCAAGCGCTGCCTGCATTGCAAGATACCGCAGTGCAAAAAGGGATGTCCTATCGAAAACAACATTCCCGATTTCATCCATGCCCTATCTATGGGTAATATGGGAGAGGCGATGAGCATCATCAACGAAAAGAGTAATCTGCCCGCCATCTGCGGTCGTGTGTGTCCGCACGAGAAGCAGTGCCAGGGTCACTGTGTACTTGCCAAGAAGGGCAAGGGCATTGAAATCGGTAAGCTCGAAAGTTTTATTGCTGATTTCGATACGGATATGAACCTCATTCGTGAAAAACTGCCTCAGAAGACACGCGGCAAGGTTGCTGTCATCGGTTCTGGTCCTGCCGGCCTGACCGTGGCTGGTGATCTAGCGCGGCAAGGTTTCAATGTGACCATCTTCGAGGGACAGGAAGAACCAGGCGGTGTGCTCATGTATGGCATACCCGAATACCGCTTGCCAAAGAGCGTGGTGAGAGACGAAATCAAGAAGATTGAAGAGTTGGGTGTCAACTTCGTACTCAACTGCCTCGTGGGGCGCAACAATGTCACGGTGGACAGTTTGTTTGCCGATGGCTTTGATGCCATATTCATGGGAACAGGTACAGCACTGCCACAAGATATCTCAGTGCCAGGCCGCAACCTTAAAGGGGTGAGCCAGTCTACCTATCTGCTTCACAATGTCAATGCATTCAATGAGGGAGCCATCGGTCGTAACATGGTGCCGCTGCGTGAGGGCGACAAGGTGGGTGTCATCGGTGGCGGCAACGTAGCTATGGATGCTGCTCGTACAGCCATCCGTTTGGGTGCCGATGTGACCGTCATCTATCGTCGTACACAGGCTGATATGCCTGCCATTCAAGCAGAATATGATGAAGCAGTGAAAGAGGGCGTGAAGTTTATGTGGGAGTCTTCTACCATTGAGTTCCTCGGTAACGACAAGGGACGTCTTGTTTCCGCTCGTTTGAACACCCCCGAAGGCGAACAGACCTTGCCGTTCGACCGCATCTTCCTCGCCATCGGTTCGCGTCCTGCCAACCGCATCGTCTCAACGACCAATGGTATTGAGGTGGACGAAAAGGGGTATGTGAAGGTTGTAGACCGTCCTTACGGTATGACTACTCGTCGTGGTGTGTTTGCTGGTGGCGATGTGGTGCACCATCCACAAACCGTAGTGTTGGCGATGAAGGCTGCCAAAGAGGTGGCACAAGGCATCGCACAGTATGTGGATGCTGTGAAGTTGTTGGAACACTGTGAAGCTGTTGAGGAAGAACAAGCAGAAGAATAACGCTTACATATATAATAAGGTATGGGGCAACGTCACACTTGGTGATGTTGCCCCATACCTTATTATATCTACTCCTATATATTGCTGTCCGGTAAAACTCCCAATAGCATAAAATCCTTTCCCGAAGCCCTGT
>CAVKQP010000176.1:0-4355 GCA_963658165.1 Clostridium sp. CAG:302
ATATAATAAAGTACTCATGTCTTTTCTTCTTCGTGCGGCAAAGGTATGAATTTTTGCATATATCCGTAGTTAATAGTGGTTAAACGTTCGTTAGAGCGCTATTTTTTTTGTTACTTTGCACCAAAATTGGTGTATTATATCCTTTTTATAAATGGGAAAGAAACGTAAGAACTCCGGCAACCGTCACGGCTTGCAGGTTATTACATTGTGTATTAGTACCGCTTTAGTACTCATTTTGTTGGGCTTGGTTCTGTTTACCGCGTCTACGGCGCAGAATCTTTCTGCCTACATGAAAGAGAATTTAGTGGTGACGGTGATGCTTCGCAACGATATGACAAATCCCGAAGGATTGCAGTTTTGCAAGTCGGTGAAGGGCAAGCCATATACAAATAAGGTGACTTATATCAGCAAGGAACAAGCCTTGAAAGAAGGTACAAAGGATATGGGCATCAACCCCAAGGAATTTGTCGGATATAATCCCTTCACTCCTTCTGTGGAATTACAGTTGAAGGCGGACTATGCCAACAATGATTCATTGCGCTGGATCGCTCAAGGACTGAAGCGGGATCGCAATGTGACAGACGTGAACTATCAGCAAGATTTAATCGAGAGCGTGAACAACACCCTGCAGAAGGTGAGTCTTGTTCTGTTGGTTCTTGCTGCTCTACTTACCATTGTGTCATTCTCTCTCATCAATAACACGGTGCGTTTAAGTGTCTATGCCCGCCGCTTTTCCATCCATACGATGAAATTAGTAGGCGCCTCTTGGGGTTTTATCCGTGCTCCATTCATTCGGACTGCAGTATGTGAGGGTGTTATCGCTGCGCTGGTTGCCGACTGCGTGTTGGGTGGTGGCATCTATGCACTCTATACCTATGAACCCGAAGTGATTGCGGTGGTCGATTGGAAAGTGCTGGCTATTACAGGCGTTTCTGTCCTATTGTTCGGCTTGATCATTACCACCTTCTGTGCTTACATCTCTGTCAACAAATTCTTGAAGATGAAAGCGGGAGACCTTTACAAGATATAAAGGAAACAAAAAACATTAACTATATATGGACAAAAAGAATCTAGCATTGGGCAAGGTCAACTTCCTGATGCTTACAATCGGAATGATTGTCGTTATTTTGGGCTTTATCCTGATGAGCGGTTCAGGCTCAAACGAGAATGTTTATGACCCCGAAATTTTCAGTACTATGCGTATCAAAGTGGCTCCTGTCATTTGTTTGATAGGTTTCGTGTCTATCATTGGTGCCATAGTATACAAGCCGAAAGAAAAATAAACTATACACTAATTCGACGAAAACAATGAATTGTTTTGAAGCTTTGGTCCTTGGACTCGTTCAGGGACTTACGGAGTATTTGCCTGTGAGTAGCAGTGGGCATTTGGCTATTGGTGCACAACTTTTTGATATCAATGGTGCCGACAATCTCTCGTTCACTATTTTGGTGCACGTTGCAACGGTGTTAAGCACACTTGTCATCCTATGGAAGGAAATAGATTGGATATTGAAAGGCTTGTTTAAGTTCCAAATGAACGATGAAACGAAGTATGCCCTCAATATTGTTGTGTCCATGATACCTGTCGGCATCGTTGGCGTATTCTTCAAAGATAAGGTTGAAGACATCTTTAGTTCGAGTTTGCTCATTGTGGGCATCATGCTACTTTGTACCGCGTTGTTACTCACATTCTCCTACTATGCCAAACCTCGTCAGCGTGAAAATATCAGTCTTTGGCATGCGTTGTTGATTGGTGTGGGACAGGCATTTGCCGTTCTTCCAGGACTTTCTCGTTCAGGCACAACCATCGCAACTGGCTTATTGCTGGGCAACAAGAAAGAGAAGATGGCGCAGTTCTCCTTCTTAATGGTCATTCCCCCCATTTTGGGTGAGGCTTTGCTCGACGTGTTGAAAGGGCTGAAAGGTGAAGAACCCTTTGGTGGCATCGATACAATGCCGATGATAGTGGGCTTCTTGGCTGCTTTTCTATCAGGATGTGTGGCATGTAAGTGGATGATTAATTTGGTGAAGAAGGGCAAGCTGATCTATTTCGCCATCTATTGTGCACTTGCTGGTGTGCTGACTATCCTATTCGCTTAATCCTATTTGATAGACAACGATGGATTTCTACGCAGGTGAAATAATCCCCATAGACAAGCCTTATCAATTGTCGAGTTTTGGCGCTTTGGCTCATATTCGCTTCTTGTTGTCGCGCAAATTGGGTGTGAAACGGGTGAAAATGGGACATGCAGGAACGCTTGACCCTTTGGCTACAGGCGTACTCATCTTGGTGACAGGTAAGGCTACCAAACGTATAGAAGAACTTCAGGCTCATACCAAGGAGTATGAGGCGACCATCCAGTTGGGGGCTACCACCCCAAGCTATGATTTGGAACACCCTGTCAACGAGACGTTTCCAACAGCGCACATAACTAGAGAACTCATCGAAAAAACACTTCCGCAATTCGTGGGCGAGATACAACAGGTTCCGCCCTCCTATTCCGCTTGCAAACTCAATGGTGCCCGTGCCTACGATTTGCGTAGGAAAGGGAAAGAAGTGAAACTGAAACCCAAGACGTTGCGGATAGACGAAATCGAACTGAAGCGTTTTGATGCAGACTCTATGCAGATGGATATCCGTGTGGTATGCGGCAAGGGAACCTATATTAGAGCCTTGGCTCGCGACTTGGGGCGTGCTCTGGACAGTGGTGCTCATCTTGTTTCCTTGCGCCGTACGAGGGTGGGAGACTACAGTGTGGATCGTTGTGTGAGCTATGAACACTTCCAAGAATGGCTTGACCAACAGGACATAGCCGAACTGCCAGACTATGCAGTCAGAATAGAACAATAAAGAAAAAACAAACAGAACAATATGAAACTGTCACAATTCAATTTTAATTTGCCCGAAGATCAGGTGGCTCTCTATCCATCTTATCATCGTGACGAATGTCGTCTGATGGTTATTCACAAGAATTCGAAGACCATTGATATGTATCGGAAAGACGAGAAAGGAGAGCCTTTGAAGGATGAAGACGGTAATCCCGTATTCCTTGATTTCCGCAATGTGCTCGATTATTTTGACGAAGGCGACACCTTTATATTTAACGACACCAAGGTTTTTCCTGCGCGTCTTTATGGAACGAAAGAGAAAACAGATGCCAAAATCGAAGTGTTCTTACTGCGTGAGTTGAATCAGGAAATGCGTCTTTGGGACGTGCTCGTGGAACCAGCGCGCAAGATACGTATAGGCAACAAACTCTTCTTCGATGAGAGTGGAACCATGGTAGCCGAGGTAATCGATAATACGACGAGCCGCGGCAGAACTTTGCGCTTCCTCTACGACTGTCCTCATGAGGAATTCAAACGTGATCTTTATATGCTTGGGGAGTCTCCACTGCCCCGTTACATCATCGACCATCAGGTGCCTGTACTTGACGAAGACGGCAATCCTGTGGTGAAAGATGGTAAGCCCGTGATGAAATATGACCGCCCGGCACGCAAGGAAGACCTTACAGACTTCCAGTGCATATTCGCCAAGAATGAAGGTGCAGTAACAGCTCCCGCCACAGGTCTGCATTTCAGCCGCGAATTGTTGAAGAGAATGGAAATCAAAGGTGTGAACTTTGCCTATATTACATTACATTGTGGTTTGGGTAACTTCAGCAATATCGAGGTGGAAGACTTGACGAAGCATAAGATGGACTCTGAACAAATGTTTATCAATGCAGAGGCTTGTAAGGTAGTAAACGATTCGAAGCGTGCAGGCCACAAGATTTGCTGTGTAGGCACCAGTGTGGTGAAAGCTACGGAAACGGCAGTGGGCACAGATGGTATGCTGAAGGAATATGAGGGTTGGACCAATAAGTTTATCTTCCCTCCCTATGATTTTGGTATGTCAGACTGCATGATTGGTAATTTCTATCACCCCATGTCTACCTTGATGATGAACGAGGCTGCCTTTGGAGGTTATGAACTTGTGATGGACGCCTATAAGCTTGCCGTGGAACACGGATATAAGTTCGGATGTTATGGAGACGCTATGCTGATTCTTGATGACTAAAGCTATGCATAAGGTATATTTGGGTTTGGGCACCAATCTCGGTGACAAGCATGCAAATATCCTCAAGGCAACCGATGAGATAGGAAAGCTGATTGGCACAGTAGTGCGCCAGTCAGCTTTTTATGAAACCGAACCTTGGGGCTTTGTCTCGACACATCAGTTTGTCAATGCTGTGGTTATGGTGCAGACATCCATGTCTCCGCGTGAGGTGCTTTCTGCCACCCAGCATATAGAACGGAGCATGGGGCGCACGCAAAAGTCGATAGACGGGGAATATCACGACCGCATCATAGAT
>CAVKQP010000177.1:0-4347 GCA_963658165.1 Clostridium sp. CAG:302
CACGGAGTATCAGCTACGCACGGTGAACGATGTGTTGCAACACATTACGCCCAACCCCAAACTGGCTCAAGTGCTAGCTGGAACGCAAATGCTCTATGCCGGAGAAAAGGACAAAACGCCCTTTGCCACTCATGCGTTCATACGCGACACCTATGCCCAAAGTGCTTACCGTATCGTTGGCGGAAGTGACAATTTGGCAAAAGCCCTGAAAGCTACCATTGAACGATATGGTGGCAAGGTGATGACTCAGGCAAAAGTGACTCACATACGAACAAGTGGAAGAAAGGTTTTAGGAGTAGAAATAAACAACGGAGACGAATTTATCGCCACAGACCTTCTGATTTCGGACATTCACCCCTTGCGGACCATTGAACTTACTGACAAAGATGCTTTCCGTCCGGCCTACATCAACCGCATAGGCAGTTTGCCGCAAACTGTAGGTTGCTTTTCGGTCTATCTACATTTCAAAGATCAGGCAATGCCCTACATGAACCACAATGAGCACGTCTACTCCAAAGCAGAGGTATGGGGAACGGAGCACTGCGCTGCTGCAACGTGGCCTGAGAGCTTTCTGTATATGCACTTTTGCCACGAAACAAATCCTCAATTTGCACGTTCTGGCGTAGTGCTTAGCTATATGCGAATGGACGAGATGACTGAGTGGATAAATTCCAAACCGGGTAACCGCCCCGAGAGTTATCTCCATTTCAAAGAGCATTGCACAGAAAAATTGCTCAGTCAGCTTGAGCGGCAGTTTCCTGGCATTCGCAACACCTTGCAACGCACCTACACCAGCACGCCGCTCACTCAAGCACATTACACGGGGACGCCAGGCGGAAGTATGTATGGCATAGCCAAAGATGTACACTTGACACAAGCCCGCAGAGTGCCCGTGAGGACAAAGGTCGATGGCCTTCTGCAAACAGGTCAGAATGTACTGATGCACGGCATGTTTGGTGTGCTCATTGGCAGTCTGGTTACTTGCAGCGAGATTATTCCGCCTCAACAACTTTTCGCAGATATTCATAAGGCATAGTTATGCCACATACACGAAGCATCAACATGTTACAACACATACGCCTTCTACTAATATTGCTTGTAGCCGTCTGCAACACGTCCGCAGCACAAACTCTGAACGTGTGGCAGGGCGAAAAAGGGCATCATGCACGCGTAACGCTCACTCGCTATACTGCAAAAGCCGCTGATGGAGACACGCTAGCACAACACTTCAAGCGCCTAGGCGTGAGCGTCATAGTATGTCCTGGCGGTAGCTATTTTTGGCACGACATGCAACACGAAGGCACAGAGGTGGGTGAATGGCTCAGCAGCAATGGCATAGAAGCTTACGTGTTGCGCTACCGTACGGCCTATGTGCCAGCATTTCTCACAGGCTTTCGTTGGATTCTCCGCGGTCATCGCTATCCCGATGCCCAAGACGATTTACGGCGCTCGTTGCGCATAGTTCGTGACAGTGCCGAAAAATGGGGCATAAATGCTGAGCGAGTGGGAGTGATGGGCTTTTCGGCCGGTGGACATCTCGTGATGTCGAGTGCCGAACTCTTTCCGCAGTCAGAATGGCCTGCATTTATTGCGCCAATTTACCCCGTTGTGACGATGGCAGAACCTTGTGTGCACAAACGTTCGCGTAGAGCTCTGTTAGGAGATAACCGAAAGCACAACAAGCAAATGCGCGACAGCCTTTCGTTGGAGCGCCACGTCCCCAGCGGTTGTCCGCCCGTTTTTTTGGTGAATTGCAAGGACGACCCCATCGTGCAATACCACAATTCGGAACTTCTCGACTCTGCACTCACCAAAAAGAATGTACCACATCGCTACATACAGTACCATACTGGCGGTCATGGCTTTGGTGCGTCTGAAATCAAAGGCACTGCTGAATGCCGCGCTTGGAAAGAAGCTTTTATCAATTGGGTCATAAACGTTTATCATTAATTCGAAAAATACTTACACATGAAACGTTTACTTTTTCTTGTAGTTCTCGCATTGTCGTCAATAGCTGTGTATGCGCAACAACCTGTAACGGAAATTGAAACAGAAAAACAGATTCTCAAGAATATCGTAAAGTCATACAACAAATGGTCACCTTATGTAATAGTCTTTGATTATTCCGATGGCGATTATTTGGGAAACACTTTTAAGGAATTTGCCGAACGCTTGAAGAAACTTCCGCAAACAACAAACACCAAAGACAAAGAAGCTATGATGCTGATGAAGGTAGATACTATATATAATGGGGAAGAACTACCCACACTCTTTAAGCAATATGAAAATGAATTCTACCGATTGAGATTTAAACGCGACACTCCAGAAAACAGAAAACGCTATTCCTTTTACATAAAGATAAAAATAGAAAGCGTTTCTCCATTAGCAGGAATCAAGGCCTCATGGCAACTCTTCTATGAAGATGATAAATACAAAGCTTATACCATACAATATAGCATCAATGTGGAAGACGGAAGATGGAATACGTTTCGTGTACTTTTTGCAGAGAACGCCCATAAACAGGCAAAGCTATTTTTTGCTGATTATATTTACAACTTTCATTTGAGGACAAATAAAATGACATTGGAATATAAATGAGAAGTTCCACAAAGAACCACTCATAATATAAAGGCTCTATGCAAACCCTATTCATTCGACTTTACCAATATTTCCGCACACATCAACTAGTGGGTGGGGGAATACTCATAGCATTTACTGCTGTATTGGCGTTACTTGTTTCAAACTTACGCTACAAAGAAGACATCGCCGACTTTCTTCCGTTAGAAAATACGCATCGAGCCAACTTGGAAGTGTACCAAAACCTTTCGGGGGCCGACCGATTGTTTGCGGTGTTTGCTCCAACCGACACGGCAAGTCACGTTGACCCTGAAACCATAGAACAGGCCATTGACTTGTTTGCAGCAAAATTGGAAGAACTTGACACTGCACAAATGGTGAAGAACTTTACAGCACAAGTCAATACCGAGCTCATGCAGCAAACGCAGGAGTTTCTGTATCAGAATGCTCCTTACTTTCTGCTTTCTTCGGACTATGCTCATATCGATTCCGTTCTTCAAAGCGATGAGTGCATGACTGCAGCTTTGCAAAATGCCAAGCAAATGCTCATGCTCCCAACTGCTGGTACACTTACTCAGAGTGTCGAGTCAGACCCGTTAGGACTTTTTATTCCCGTGATGCAAAGACTGCAAACAGTCGCTCCGCCCATGAGTTACGAAATGCACGACGGTTATATCTTTTCGTCGGACATGAAGCAAGCTTTTGTGCTCATGCAATCACCCTATGGTGCAAGCGAAACGGAAAACAATGCAAAATTGCTTGCACTCTTGCAACAAGCAGCAGACAGTGCTACAACGCAAGTTAAACAAGTAAGCATACACTTCACGGGTGGCCCAGCCATTGCTGTTGGCAATGCCAGTCAAATAAAGACGGACAGCATTTGGGCAGTGACCATAGCCTTTGTGCTCATCCTTTCTCTGCTTTTCTATACATTCCGCGGTGTGTGGAACATGCTGCTCATTCTGCTTACTACTGCTTGGGGATGGCTCTTTGCAGTGGGCGGACTGTCGTTGGTTCACAACGAAGTGTCGATCATCGTAATCGGTATTTCGTCAGTAATTCTAGGCATTGCCGTCAATTATCCACTACACTATATAGCACACTTGCAGCACACCCCTGAGCCGCGAAAGGCACTGCGGGAAATAGTTATGCCGTTGGTAGTAGGAAACGTCACTACTATTGGTGCTTTCCTAGCACTTGTGCCACTGAAGAGCGTAGCTTTGCGCGATTTGGGGCTTTTTGCCTCATTTCTCCTCCTTGGCACCATTTTGTTTACCCTCATTTTCTTGCCTCATTTGGCTCATGCTGGCAAAAAGGTTGAAAGGGCTAATTTCTTGAATCACATAGGGCACTTCTCGCCTGAGAAACGGCCATGGCTTGTAGCAACCGTAGTGGTGCTGACAATCGTTTTTAGTTATTTCAGTTTCCAAACCACGTTCGACACCAACATGGCACACATCAATTACATGACGCCTGCCCAACGTGCCGATTTGGAACTGCTACAACGCAATTTGCAAAATGCAAACAATGCAACTCAAACCGTTTACGCTATTACGCAAGAAAACACGTTAGATGCATCACTTGACAGCACTCAGCAACTGATTCCCATAATAACCAATCTGCAAAAGCAAGGAAAAGTACTTGCTTCACAAAACATTACCCCATTCATATCCAGTACAAAAGAACAGACAGAGCGTTTGCAACGATGGAACGCACTGAAGGCTCGTTATCCAGACTTACCTCAAAGGTTGCAAAAACTTGCGGTCAGCG
>CAVKQP010000178.1:0-4334 GCA_963658165.1 Clostridium sp. CAG:302
GCACGGGACGGATATTTGCGAACAAGCCAAGTTTCTTTCTCATAGCGAGAAGTCCCTGTTCTGGACGTACTTTCGCTGTAGGATCATTGTCAAATTTCGGGTCTCCAACAGCTGCGAAAAGCACTGCATCGGCATCCTTACAAGTTTGGAACGTCTCTTCGGGGAATGGGTCGCCCACTTCATCAATGGCATGTGCGCCACAGATAGCTTCCTTGTATTCCACTTCGTGACCAAATTTCGCTGCTACAGCATCGAGTACAGCCACACCTTGTTTCATAATCTCTGGTCCAATTCCATCACCTGGAAGGACAGCTATTTTCAGTTTCATAATCGTTGTGTTATGTTTAATTGTTTTCTTTGTATTCCTCGTCTTCTATCATATTGAGCATCTTGAACGTTGCCTTGATGGCTGCCTCTGTCTGGTCGGCATCGAGACCGCGTGTGCGAAGCATCTTCGTTCCACATTGCCAAGTGATGACCGTTTGGACCAATGCATCAGTACGTCCACCAGGGGGAATAGTCACCGAATAGTTAGCCAACGAAGGCAAACGACGATCGAGGTTGTCGCGATAGATTTTTCTCAACGCTTTAACAAACGCATCATATTGTCCGTCGCCTGTTGCATCGGCAGCATATTCCTTGCCATTAATCTTCACCTTGAGATTGGCAATGGGCTTCAGTCCATAGGAAGTGCACACCATATAGCTCACCAATTTAACTTTGTTTTCGGGAGCAGTATGTTTAAGCACATCGCTGACGATATACGGAAGATCGTCTTGGGTAACCAACTCCTTCTTGTCACCAAGTTCAGTGATACGTTTGGTAACACGTTTGGTTTGTTCAGGGGTGAGTTCCAGTCCTAATTCTTCCAAATTTCGTAGGATGTTCGCCTTTCCGCTATTCTTTCCAAGCGCATATTCACGCTTTCTGCCAAATCGTTCGGGCACAAGTTCATTACTGTATAGCCCCGCCTTGTTGTCGCCATCGGCATGCACACCTGCTACTTGAGTGAAGACATTCTCGCCCACAATAGGTTGGTTGGGAGCCACACCAATACCTGAATAGCCCTCTACAAGCCGGCTAATGGCATTGAGACGATCCTCACAAATCCCTGTAGTGGCATTGAATTGATCCTTTAAGATCACTTGCACACTTGCGAGTGGCGCATTTCCACACCGCTCTCCCAAACCGTTAACCGTCACGTGCAGACCCTTGGCACCACTTAATACTGCTGCCAAAGAATTGCTTACGGCTAGGTCATAGTCATTGTGGGCATGGAAGTCGAAGTGAGTAGTAGGATATCGCTTGATCATCTTGCGGAAATATTCCACACACTGCAAGGGATTCATAATGCCGAGAGTATCAGGCAACAAGAAGCGTTTAATGCCCGAATCGGCAAGTGCATCCATCACTTGATATACATATTCGGGCGAATCCTTCATGCCACTACTCCAGTCTTCAAGATACAGATTGACGATAAGTCCTTGTTCTGTAGCATAAGCTAGTGATTGCTTGATATCTTCAATATGTTCTTCTGGGGTCTTGTGCAGTTGCTGTGTGCAGTGACGCAAAGACCCCTTAGCAAGCAAGTTGACCACCTTGCAGCCACAGTCTTTAATCCAGTCGATAGACAAATGGCCATCTACAAATCCGAGCACCTCTACCCTTTCGAGCATTCCATCGCGCTCAGCAGCACGGCAAATCATCCTTACAGCATCTTTCTCTCCTTCGCTGACACGTGCCGAAGCCACTTCGATACGATCCACGTGCACGTCTTTCAAGAGCATGCGGGCAATCATCAACTTCTCGTGAGGGAGAAAAGACACACCGTTGGTCTGCTCTCCGTCACGCAAAGTGCTGTCCATAATCTCTATATAAGGCGGGAAGCGCTTATAAGTATTCACTTGTTCTGGTGTTCCCATGCTTCTATCTTGTCTTTGTTCTGAAGCAGATAGTCAATGTCGTCAAGACCGTTCATCAAGCAATGTTTCTTATATCCGTTAATGTCAAAGTGCTCACTTCTTCCCGTAGCCGTATTGGTAACAGTCTGTTCAGGCAGATTAACGACCACTTCCATTTTCGGATTGGCTGCAATACTGTCGAAGAGTTCCTTCAAGAAATCCTCACTAACCACAACGGGGAGAACAAAGTTGTTCAACTCATTGTTCTTGTGGATATCGGCAAAGAAGCTACTGATGACTACGCGGAAGCCATATCCAGCAATAGCCCATGCGGCATGTTCACGACTGGAACCAGAACCGAAGTTCTTGCCAGCTACCAATATGCAACCGCCATATGTAGGGTCGTTAAGCACGAAATCTTTCTTGGGTGATCCGTCCTTGTTATATCGCCAATCGCGGAAGAGGTTGTCACCAAAGCCTTCTTTGTCTGTAGCCTTCAAGAAACGGGCGGGTATGATTTGGTCTGTGTCTACATTCTCTAAAGGAAGTGGCACACAGGTACTGGTGATGATATCGAATTTTTGTTTCATTGTTGTCTTGTTCTTTGATGTTACAAATAGATATTAGAGAAACTCTCTTGGATCTGTTATCTTTCCTGTCACAGCGGCAGCGGCAGCCACCAACGGACTTGCCAAAATAGTACGGCTTCCTGGACCTTGGCGTCCCTCGAAGTTGCGGTTGCTTGTAGACACACTATATTTGCCTGCAGGTATCTTGTCATCATTCATAGCAAGACATGCGGAACATCCAGGTTGGCGGATTTCAAAGCCTGCCTCTTCCAATATCTTATCCAAGCCCTCTTCTCTGATTTGTTTATCTACCATCCAACTGCCTGGTACAAGCCATGCTGTCACACCTTCGGCTTTCTTTTTGCCTTTCACGATGCTAGCGAAAGCACGGAAGTCTTCAATGCGTCCATTGGTGCAAGCACCGAGGAACACATAGTCAATGGCATGACCGAGCAATTTCTCACCGGGTTGGAAGCCCATATAGTCGAGACTTTTCTTATAAGATGCTTGTCCTTCCGCATCGATAGTATCAAGTGTAGGAATGTTTTCGGTGATGCCAATACCCATACCGGGGTTTGTTCCATAAGTGATGCGTGGCTCTATGTCGGCTGCGTCGAAGTTCAGTTCCTTGTCGAACACCGCGTCATCGCCACTCTTGAGTGTCTTCCAATAAGCAACAGCCTTATCCCAATCTTCACCCTTAGGAGCATATTGACGACCTTTTATATATTCAAATGTTGTTTCGTCTGGAGCTACAAAGCCACCGCGTGCACCCATTTCTATAGAGAGATTACATAGTGTAAGACGACCTTCCATGGTCATGTCGCGCACCACTTGTCCTGCATATTCTACAAAGTAACCAGTTGCACCAGAAGTGGTAAGTTGCGACATCAAGTAGAGAGCCACGTCTTTAGGTGTTACTCCTACTGCGAGTTTTCCGTTGATATTGATGCGCATAGATTTGGGCTTCTGTTGTAAAATACACTGAGAAGCCATCACCATTTCCACCTCAGAAGTTCCGATACCAAACGCTACTGCGCCCATAGCACCATGCGTAGAGGTGTGAGAGTCTCCGCAAACGATGGTCATACCAGGCAAGGAGAGTCCTTTTTCGGGACCTACAACATGGATAATACCATTGTCCTTGTTCATCATGCCATAGTAGGAAAGCCCGAAATCCTTACAGTTTTGCTCCAGTGTATCAACTTGTTTGCGTGATATGGGGTCTTCTATAGGCTTGTCCTGGTCGTGTGTAGGTGTGTTGTGGTCAGGCATGCAGAATATCTGCTGGGGGCGGAAGCATTTCAATCCCATTGCTTTCAGACCGGCGAAAGCTTGTGGTGAAGTCACCTCATGGCAATAGAGGCGGTCTATATACAACTGTGTAGGTCCATCTTCTACGACCTGCACGACATGTTTGTCCCAAATTTTATCAAATAATGTATTCATAATGTAATTGTTATTTGTCTCTAAACTTGTTGATACAATCTATGTAAGCCTCAACGGAAGCGGTCACGATGTCGGTGTTAGCACCAAATCCATAATAGACACTTCCGTCGTGTTCCACTTGCATGTGCACCTTACCTACGTCATCTGAACCTTTGGTGATGGCTTGTATGGTAAACTCTTTGAGCACCATATGCTTACGTATTATCTTGCCCAGTGCATTGAGGGCAGCGTCTACAGGTCCGTTACCCGTGCTGGCATCCTCGAATTTCTGTCCACTAATGTCCAGTCCGATGCTAGCTACGCTCTTCAAGCCCAAGCCTGTTGTCACCTGTAAGAAGTCGAGTTTCACAGCGTGTGCTTCTGCTGTGTCTGCACCAGCAAGCATCAGGATATCGTCGTCGTTCACTTCCTTTTT
>CAVKQP010000179.1:0-4319 GCA_963658165.1 Clostridium sp. CAG:302
TAGTGCCCAGAACAGGACTCGAACCTGCACGTCGTGAAACACACGCACCTGAAACGTGCGCGTCTACCAATTCCGCCACCTGGGCAAAAGAAGCAAAGCTTCGCACTTTCTGATATTTGGAGCGGCAAACGAGACTCGAACTCGCGACCCCAACCTTGGCAAGGTTGTGCTCTACCAACTGAGCTATTGCCGCATGCTTGCAAGTAAGGCTATATGTAGCTTTTTACTTACGGGGTGCAAAGGTAGGCTTTTTGTGTTTAACATCCAAACAAAACGGCTTTATTTTTATGTTCTTTCACAAAAATAAAGCCGCATAGTGATGTTTCTATAGATAATTTAAGAATTACCATCCCGATTCGGCACCGCCACCTCCTGTGCTACCGCCGCCGAAACTGCCACCCGAGAAGCCTCCGCCTCGCGAGCCACCTCTGCCCAACATGGAGCCAAGAAACATGCCCGTGAGCAATGCGCCGCCCGCATCGTCGTCCTCCCGATGATCGCGGTAGACGATGTGGCCACAGTGCTCGCAACGATAGATGTCGCGACGGATGATGTGTCCGTGGGTGGTCTTGAGTCGTTCGCTCTTCACCCGCTTCAGTTTTCGTTTGCCGCAACGTGGGCATCGGCTGCGGTGGTTGTTGAGCAGGGATGGCAACATGATCATGAAGACGATGGCGCCTATGAGGAAGAGGAATGCCACGGTGTCGTCATGGTCCCCCTCGGGTTCGGGAGTCATACTTCCGTTCAAGGTCTGATAGACCGCCCGCATGCCGCTCACCACAGCGTTGTCCCAATCGCCCTGCTTGAGCCAAGGGATGATCTGCTGCTGTTGGATGCGCTTGCACAGTGCGTCGGGCAGGTCGCCCTCTAGTCCGTAGCCCGTCTGAAAGCGCACCTTGTGCTGGTCTACGACATAGAGAATGAGCAGACCATTGTTGCTCTTCTTCTTTCCGATGCCCCATTCGCGAAACAGTTCGGTGGCGAAATCAAATGGCGTGGCATCACCGATGGACGGCAAGATAACCACTGCCGACTCGATGCCCGTCTCTTTCTCCAAACGGGCACAGAGCACATTCACACTGTCGCATGCTACTGTCGAGAGCTGGTGGGAGGGGTCGGTGGTGTATTGCCGCTCGTCTGCCAAGTGCACATTGGGCACTTGGTCAATCGTATATGCGGAAGATGGCTCCTGCGCAGCGATAGTCAGGAGCGCAGAAGCCATCATCAGGATACAAACAGTGAGGAGTTTTCTCATCGTGTAAGACTTAGAATTTCACCTCGGGAGCCTTCTCCGTTCCTGCCTGTGCCTCGAAATAGGCTTTCTTTTCAAAGCCGAACAGACTTGCTAAAATGTTTTTGGGGAAACGACGGATGCTCACGTTGTAGCTCTTAGCGGCATCGTTGAAATCTTTGCGTGCCACGTTGATGCGGTTCTCTGTGCCCTCCAGTTGAGCCTGCAACTCCTGGAAGTTTTCGTTTGCCTTGAGTTCGGGATATCTTTCCTGAATGACCATCAGTCTGCCCAAGGCAGCAGAGATGCCTGCTTGTGCCTTCTGGTATTCTGCCAACTTCTCAGGCGTGAGGTTGGTAGGGTCTATTTTCGTCTGTGTGGCTTCGCTTCTTGCCTTCATCACTCCTTCGAGTGTTTCGCGCTCATGGGTAGCATAGCCCTTCACCGTGTTCACGAGGTTGGGGATGAGGTCGGCTCTGCGTTGGTATTGGGTCTCCACGTTAGCCCAACTGTTGTCCACGTTTTCACTTTCGCTGACGAGTCCGTTGTAGCCGCCGATGGCCCACAGTGCGACGATGACGATGATGGCCAAGGTGATGACCAGTCCGAGATGTTTCTTGATAAAGTTCATGTGTGTTATTGTTTTATGGTTTGTTTTGTGGTGGGGATATTAAACTCTGTCACCTTAGAGATGGCTTTGCCGCCCTGAAGCACAGAGAGACATATGCGGGCACTGCCGTCTTTCAGGCGGTTGTCTGCCTTGACCATGGCGGTGTAGCGGATGCCCTTGCCGGGAGCAATGCTCTCCACATGAACGCTTGGCGAGATGTAGATGTGGGTGTTGCCAGTGGATTCTACCACCGTGGGCACCACGTCGTGGAGTGTCTCCTTGGCGTTGTTCTTCACCTCGAAGATTACCTTGCACAGTTCGCCGCGGTTCAAAGCGTTGTCTTTGTTCTCGTCGACGAAGCGTGCGTTTACGATTTCAATGGCGGGGTTGAACGTGTAGTTGGCCACCAAGTCGTCGACGCTTGAAGTGGCGGGCACGCTGGAGGTGGGCTTGCTGGCACTGTAGGTGCCGGTGTAGTCCGTGCCGTTGAAGTCGTAGATGCGGTCGTCGCCTCCATTGTTGGGGTCAAATCCGCTCTCGTCGTCCCCACCACTCTGATAGTTGTAGTTCTGTGAGGATGACTGTTCGTATTGATTCTGTTTTTGTGCTTTGCGCTGTTGTATCTGCTGATAGCGGTCGTGCATCTCCTGTTTCTTAGCTTTGTCAGCCTGCTGCCCGATGGCACCACCTATCACCGCACCGCCTGCCATACCGACCAGTGTGCCGATGTCGGAACCACGTGGACCTCCTGAGATGCCACCGATGGCAGAGCCCAAGATAGAACCGATAGATGCTCCTGTATAGGCACTGCTACCTGTGTAGGTGCCACAACTGCTGCACAATAGTACGGTGCCCAGTGCTATAACTGTAAACTTCTTCATATGGATGGTATTTTTAATAACTCTGTTTGCAAAGATATATAATAAAGGTGTAATAGTTAGAAATCTGTTACACCTTTTTGATTATTTAAATATCTTTTTCGTTTGCTATTCATCGGGTAGGAGTACCACACCCTCCTGCTTCATGCCGTCCATCTTGATCTTTAGCGGATGGTTGAAGCGCACGTGGCGGACGAAGGTGGTCTCCTCAACGGCAGGCATGCCGTCGAGCACATCCTTGCGGAAGATGCCGTCGTCCTTGTAGGGATTGACCGTGAAGTAGCCCACGCCGAAGCTGGTGAGGTTTTGGAAGAAGTGGGTGCCCTGACTAGGGTCCACCCGATAGTGTTGCAAGCCCAACTCGACAATCACCTTGGCAGCACTGATGTGGGGCCATTTCACGGGGATGCCCAACCAGTAGTCGCTTGAGCCCCATCGTCCAGGACCCACCAGCACGTAGCCTTTGCCCTCGGCAAGGAAGCGACGGTTGATGCGCTCAATGTCGTCGGCAATGGTGGGGTTGTTCATCGCCGTGAAGTTGTCATCGGTCTTCACATAGACCACATCCACCACATCGTCGGTGATGCCATGCCCCAACGATGTATGCGAGCGCACGAGGCAATCGGTGTCGGGTATCTGCGTGAGGTCTTCGTCGAGCATCTGCTTGGAGTCGACGATGGGTCTGATCTGTAGCAGGTAGAAGTCGCCCGTGCCGTCGGCATTGAGGTTGCAGGCGAATTCTATCTCTACGGGTCGTCGCATGGAGTCTTGTCCGTGCTTCATGGACAGTTGTAGAATCTCGGGGAGTGGAAATACGCCCTGTTGAAGTACACCGCAGAACGAGATGATCTTGCGTCCACCCTCATACAGTCCGTCGCGTATCACCTGGTCATAGGGGTCGAAGGTGGAGGCGATGCCAGCGAGCGAACCGTCTTTGTCTGCCTCTTTCACTTTCAACTTCAGGATGTTGAAGCCATCGTCTACCTTGAAGTCGTCGCCCACATGCTTCATGTCGAGCGCATAGAACTGCGTCTGCGTCTCGCGAAGAGCGGTCTCCATCTCGCTGGTTTGCAACACTTGGTTGGGATGGTGGGGTGACACGCGCAAGGTCTGTCCGCCATCTACGATATATTTGCCCAGTCCGAGCGCCAGACTGGCAATGCCTTCTTCTGCTGTTTCGTCGCCGATGGGGTAGTAGTTGAGCGAGCGGAGCACCCCACTGATGTTGGGATAGTAATGGTCGCCATAGGTCTTGCCGACCACCTCCTGCAAGATGACCGCCATCTTTTCTTGGTCGATGACGTTGCTTGTGGCAGTCATATAAGCCTTAGAATCCCGGTAGTAGACCGAGGCGTAGACGCTCTTGATGGCAGAAGCCAACATGCGCAGCATCTCGTATTTGTCGTCGAGACAGGGAATCATATAGGTGGAATAGATGCCTGCGAACGGCTGGTAGTGGGAGTCTTCAAGCAGACTGGACGAGCGGATGGCGATAGGACTCTTGGTCGCTTCGAAGAACGTGAAGAAGTCGGCTATCAGTGTGTCGGGCAACTGTGCCTTGAGGAAATGGCGCAGTATCTCCTCGTCGCTGGCATCACTG
>CAVKQP010000180.1:0-4303 GCA_963658165.1 Clostridium sp. CAG:302
CTATTGGATGAGTATCATCAATCAGTATGACGAATATGGCATAGACTCGCATACCGACTACAAGAAGGTTATTGCGGGCATCACACCTGCCAAGGTGGCTGCCTATTTGAAGAAACTATTGGCTGCAGGAAACCACATTGAGGTGGTTATGACTCCAGAGAAATAATCCATATCATATAACACACATTGCAGGGCAGTGGCGCGACTTCGGGTTGTGTCACTGCCTTCTTTTTCTTTATCTCTTTCCCCTCTCTCGCAAGGAATGAAAATAAAAAAGACAATCTCTTCGCTTACTCCGATTTTTTGCACTACCTTTGCATTTCACAATATATAAACAACAAAATATTTATGTCTTACTTATTTTCTTCCGAATCAGTATCTGAAGGACATCCCGACAAGGTGTCTGACCAGATATCAGACGCGCTTCTCGACCAGTTTTTGGCTTATGATGAGAATGCGCGCTGCGCTATCGAAACTTTTTGCACCACGGGACAGGTGGTAATTATGGGAGAAGTACGCTCTAATGCATACATCGACTTACAGACCATTGCTCGCAAAACCATTAAGAAGATAGGCTATACAAAATCAGAGTATCAGTTTGATGGAGACTCTTGCGGCATCATGACGGCAATTCATGAGCAAAGCGCTGACATCAATAGAGGTGTGGACAATGGTCGTGACGAAGACCAAGGAGCAGGTGACCAGGGTATGATGTTTGGTTATGCTACCAATGAAACAGAGAACTACATGCCCGTTTCACTCGACTTGGCACAATTGATTATGCGCACACTTGCTGACATCCGTCGGGAAGGTAAGCAGATGACCTATCTGCGTCCCGACTCAAAGAGTCAAGTTACAGTGCAATATAGTGATGCGGGCATACCTGAACGCATCACTACCATCGTGGTCTCCACCCAACATGATGACTTTGGTCCCGATGATGAAAGCATGCTTGCCCGCATTGAAGACGATGTGGTCAACATCCTTATGCCACGTGTAAAAGCACAGATACACAACCGCAAGGTGCTTGATCTATTCCATAGTGGCATTAAATACTATGTCAATCCAACAGGAAAATTCGTGATAGGCGGTCCGCATGGCGATACAGGTCTGACGGGCAGAAAGATTATTGTCGACACCTATGGTGGTAAGGGTGCACATGGTGGTGGCGCTTTCTCAGGCAAAGACTCTAGTAAGGTGGATCGCTCGGCGGCCTATGCGGCACGATATATTGCCAAGAATATGGTTGCGGCTGGTGTGGCAGATGAAATGCTCGTGCAGATAAGCTATGCTATTGGCGTTGCCAAACCAGTGAGTATCTATGTGAACACCTATGGTCGTAGTCACGTGCCGATGAGTGACGGAGAAATTGCAAGCAAAATCAACGAGATGTTTGACCTTCGTCCTAAAGCCATCGAACGCACGTTGAAACTTCGCCAACCCATGTATCTTGAAACTGCAGCTTATGGTCACATGGGACGTAAGAACGAAATCGTCACCAAGACATTTACTAGCCACTATCATCCCACAAAGGTAGTCGAGGTAGAACTCTTCACTTGGGAGAAGCTCGACCGAGTGGACGATATCAAGAAGGTGTTTTTCAAATAAGGATTATACAGCATGTTGCAGACCGATTCCATATCGTCGGCAGAGATTGTAGAAGGACAGGAAGCTATGCAAGCGGTGCATCACGGCAAGCCCAAACATCCCTATGAGGTGTTAAAATGGTTGCCGCGGAATGCTACCCCCGAGCAGCAAGACTCTATCATACAAGCACATTTCCAACCTGAGCACGTGAGCTACAATACCCGTGTTGACACGCTCACAGTGTTCGGGCTGAAATATGCAGGAAAGGCTGACCTGTCTGCCATGCACTATAATCAAGAGAGTCCATTTGCGGGCAGTCCTTATTATCACCCAGAGGAAGGAACTTCCCGTCCAGGCGTGGCTGGTGACCCTGTGCCTTATACGCTCAGTAGTGACAACTTGATTACAGGCCTGTTGGTCGGTTGCTTTATCTTGGCATTGCTCTCTTTTTCCAAATCCAAACAATTTCTGCTTCGGCAAGTTAAGCATTTGTTCTATGTGCCCCGCAATAGTGACCAAATGACGGAAACGTCAAGTGAGTTACGTTTTCAGTTCTTCCTCACTGCCCAGACCTGTCTGCTCTTTGCGATGTTGGCTTATCTTTATGCCAATGCCTTCATCTCTACCACCTATTTATTGCCTTCACCCTATTACCTTATAGGTATTTTCTTTTTGGTGGTGTTGGGCTATTCATTGGGCAAGGTTGTTCTCTATGGAGTAGTCAATTGGACGTTCTTTGATAAGGAAAAAAACGGACAATGGATGCGGTCTTACCTCTTCGTCAACTCTCTTGAAGGGGTGGCGCTATTTCCTGTCGTGTTGTTACTCACTTATTTCAATATGCCAGTCAAAGATGCTGTGACAAGTGCCGCAGTTGTCGTGATCTTGTTCAAATTGTTGACATTCTATAAGCAGTATATTATCTTTTTTAGGGGATTGGGCAATATTCTGCAAATAATTTTGTACTTTTGTGCGCTTGAAATGGTGCCATTCGTCTCATTGTTGGGCATATTGGCACAGATTGGAAACGATTTGAAAATAAATTTTTAGGACATCGATGATTAAGAAGATTTTGGTATCACAACCTAAACCGGCAAGTGATAAATCCCCTTATTACGACATTCAGAAAGAGTACGGAGTAGAGGTTGTATTCAGACCATTCGTCAAGGTTGAAGGTCTTACATCCATGGAATTTCGCCAGCAGAAAGTAAGTATTCTCAGTCATACAGCTGTTGTGTTTACCTCTCGCCATTCTATCGACAATTTCTTCAAACTCGCAAAAGAACTCAGACTGAACATCTCGGAAGAAATGAAATACTTTTGTGTGACGGAAACCATCGCACTCTACATACAAAAATATGTGCAGTATCGCAAGCGTAAGGTGTTTTTCGGAACGACGGGTAAGTTTGCCGATTTGGTTCCGGTGATGGCAAAACATAAATCTGAGAAATATCTTGTGCCATTGAGCGATGTTCATGACGATAGCGTGAAAAATCTGCTTGATGCCAACAAGTTGAACCATACAGAGTGTGTGATGTATCGCACGGTGTCCAACGACTTTACAGAAGAAGAACGTAAAAACCTTGATTACGATATGATGGTCTTCTTTAGTCCTACTGGTGTGCGCGCACTCTCTAAGAATTTTCCTGATTTGAAGCAGGGCGAACTGCGTATAGCAGCATTTGGTCCTGCCACGGCAAAAACTGTGGAAGACGAAGGTTTTCGCCTCGACTTGAAAGCTCCGACCAAAGAATATCCCTCAATGACAAGTGCGTTGAAAGCCTATCTTGAGAAAGAGAAAGAATCATAATCCTATTTATATATGCCAGAACGCCATACGCTGTGCAAGCAGGAGCGTGTTCATAGCGCGAAGCTGATAGAAGAACTTTTCGGCGGGGGAGGTAGCAAATCGATGTCTGCTTACCCTGTCAGAGTTGTCTATATGCTTGCAGATAGGATGGAAAACGAGCCTCGTGTGCAGATGATGGTGAGCGTTTCGAAACGCCATTTTAAGCGCGCCGTAAAGCGCAACCGCGTGAAAAGGCAACTGCGTGAGGCTTATCGCCACAACAAACATATGCTAGATGGTATGGCGTTGCCCGAAGACAAGGCTATTGTGATGGCATTTATCTGGCTAGATGACAACCTGCACGACTCGCAAGTGGTCGGGCAAAGAATGAAAAACCTATTGGAACGAATAGGAGAAAAATTATGCAACGTGGCGGTATTGTAGTCTTGTTCCACGCAGTGGGTAGGGCGCTCAAGCGCTTGCTTACGTGGATATTGCTATTGCCGATACTGTTCTATCAGCGGTTCATTACCCCCTATACGCCCCCTTCGTGCCGCTTCACTCCCACTTGTTCCGAATATGCTCGTCAAGCACTGATTAAACATGGTCCAGTCAAAGGACTTCTGTTGGCAGTTTGGCGAATATTAAGATGTAATCCATGGGGTGGTTCGGGATATGACCCCGTGCCGTAAGTTTCCGATAACGTTTCGGGTCCCATCAATTGAATATAAACAAAACAATCACATTCTATGGCAAAAAACTTTGTTGAAGAATTGAAATGGCGTGGTATGCTGGCACAGATAATGCCAGGTACAGAGGAATACCTCAACACCCACATGGTGTCTGCTTATCTTGGTACCGACCCTACCGCAGACTCTCTTCATATCGGTCACCTTTGTGGTATCATGATGTTGCGTCACTTGCAGC